>JAIEDW010000310.1 GCA_029067805.1 Lachnospiraceae bacterium | reverse complement strand
CGAATAAATTACAAAGAAGCTTGCTGACAAGCTTTCCTGTATGTTTAAGACAGACAAGTAGAATTACGAGAAATACTGGGACGATATCAGCCCGTTTATCAAATTTGGCTGCTTGAAGGACGATAAGTTCTGCGAGAAGATGACAGACTATATTTTATTCAAGAACCTTGACGGAGAATATCTCACGCTTCCAGAATGCTTAGAGGTCAAGAAGATTGATCCCGATGATGCGGAAAATGCAGAGAATGCCGATAATGAAGCTTTGGCAACCGATGCGGAAACAGGTGAAAAGATAGAAGCAGAGGTTGTGGACGAGGATGGAGAGACTGTCGATATCCCGACAGAGGACGAGGAAACCAAGGAGAAGATCATTTACTATGTAACGGATCTTGTGCAGCAGAGCCAGTATGTCAATATGTTTAAGAAGGCAAAGATGGACGCCGTGGTACTTCCTGACAGAATTGACCAGCCGTTCGTATCGCAGCTTGAGTCAAAGAATCAAGGCATTAAGTTCTCGCGTATCGATGCGGACCTTACGGATACCTTTAAGACAAAGAACTCGAAGAAGGTAGAGGAGGAGCTTGCAAAGAAGAGCGAGGAGGTTTCTAAGCTGTTTAAAAAGGCAGTCAAGAAAGACAATATCACGGTGAAAGTTGAGAAACTCAAGAACAAGGATATTGCGTCGATGATTACTGTTTCTGAGGAAACGCGCAGAATGCAAGATATGATGAAGATGTACGCGATGCCCGGTATGGATATGAACATGGGAATGGGCAAAGAAGGAGAAACACTCATCTTGAATGCGAACAACAAGCTTGTTGAGTATGTGCTGGATCATCAGGATGGTGAGAATGTAGACCTGATCTGCGAACAGCTTTACGATTTAGCATTGATTCAGCAAGCACCGTTACAGCCTGAGGCAATGACAAAATTCATTAATAGAAGCAACAAGATCATGCTGTTGCTTGCAAAATAGACAGTATATAAATCTATTATAATATAAAAAAGCGGCTGACACAAAGTGTAAGGTGTCAGCCGTTTATACTTGTCCAATTTGGTTATTCTGACCGGTTATTTTGCCGGTTCCATTACACAAAGCTGTGTAATGCGGTCTTTATCCATAAGCCATGCATTTTTGCAGTCGGAGCCGATTGCCCCGCAAAGCGTTGAATAGATGCCGAGCTCTGGATTCCAAAGATAATCGCGTTCCTCATACATGCCGATGAACTGTTCTCGATCGATCAGTCCCGTGAAACCGAATTCTTCTACAGGTTTCAACCCGAGTTGCATTCCAAGATGCGCATTAGACGTTGAAATGACAACGCCGTTTTTGGTGATATCATGAATTGCCACATTTTCATAGCATTCCCGAAGCACGCCGATGATACGGATTTCACAGGCTCGTGTGAGCAGCTCGTCCCGGATGTCGGTCTGCATCAGATATCTGCCGTCGTCAACCGGAAAGGTAAAATTTTCGTCTGCCGCATCGGAATATACAACAAAACGACCTAACCCCAAATAAACAGCGGAATACTCCTTACCGCCGTAGGTTACATAAAATCCACCACGATACTCCCCCGTGGAGATTCCTTCGTACTCAAAGCGTTCCCTCATATAATTTCCCCCGTTTCCCTCAGACTGTCCCTTATTATGTAAATCAGTCTAACTATAAATTATCATATTATACAGTCTGACAAAAGACAAGGGATTATAACAGGAAAAATCATAATAACACACTGTTTCTTGAATTGTGCATATAATTTCGAATAAATTAATTTTAAGAACAATTTCGAAAAAAATAAAGAAAATTCTTTTTTCACAGGATATACAATTGATAATATTTGGATTGGGTGATACAATAAAGTATTAAGAAAAAAGGAATGTGTAAAACGGTTTCTTTGGAAATTGCAAATACGAAACGAGAAAAGAAGGGAGAGGTCGTGTAAACATGCCACAAACAGTAGAAGAAATTTTGTCAGCAGCAAAAAGAGCGGGGGCTTCCGACGTTCATATCACAGTAGGAATTCCTCCCAAAATGAGAGTGCACGGAAAACTTATCATGATGGAGGGCGAGCGGCTAATGCCCGCCGATACGATGGTCATTGCGGAATCCATTATGAATGAAGCGCAAAAGGCGCGCTTTGAGGAAAAAGGTGAGGTGGATATGTCCTTTGCGATTGCGGGCGAGGGACGTTACCGTGTCAATGTATACAAGCAGAGAGGCTCGGCGGCGATGGCATTTCGTCTGGTGGATACGGTCGTGCCTGCGCCGGAAACGTTAGGTGTTCCAAACTCTGTCATCGATCTGTACAATCGAAAGAGAGGACTGATTCTCGTTACTGGTCCTACCGGAAGCGGTAAATCGACGACGCTTGCTGCGATTATCGATAAAATAAATAATAACCGTGAGGCGCATGTCATTACGCTTGAGGATCCGATCGAGTATCTGCATCAGCACAAGTCCTCTATCGTCAATCAACGCGAGATCGGTCTTGATTCCATGTCCTATGCAAATGCGCTCAGGGCGGCGCTTCGAGAAGACCCCGATGTAATCCTTGTGGGAGAGATGCGTGACTTTGAAACCATCAGCGTAGCGATTACCGCAGCGGAAACGGGACATTTAGTGTTGTCTACACTCCATACGATCGGAGCGGCAAGCACAGTAGACCGTGTGATTGACGTATTCCCGCCCCACCAGCAGCAGCAGATTCGCGTACAGCTTGCAAACGTGCTTGAGGCGGTCATTTCACAGCAGCTTGTTCCGATGATAGACGGAAAAGGACGTGTGGCGGCATTTGAGGTGCTTCACACGAATTCGGCAGTCCGCAACCTGATCCGTGAAGGAAAAACGCATCAAATAACAAGTGTAATGCAAACGAACCGGAAAATGGGAATGCTCACAATGGACGATGCGCTGATCAAGCTGTATCAGGATTATAAAATTGATAAGGAGATGGCGCTGCAATTTGCACAGGATCCGGAAAATATGAAGAATAAGCTGTTTTAAAAGGAGTTACATAAAACGGAAAGGAAGTATTTGTGAATGAGACCAAATCCAAAGCCACAGGAAATATACAGACATTTTAAGGGAAATGTTTATCAGATCATTACGCTTGCCCGTCATTCGGAAACCAATATCAAGATGGTGGTCTATCAGCAGCTCTATGCGCCATACAGGGTCTATGTCAGACCGCTTGACATGTTTATGAGCAAGATTGATACCAAAAAGTATCCGAACGAAAAGCAGATTTATCGTTTTGAACGGCTGGATATCAGAGGAGAGGACAAGGTGGAGCAGCAGGCGGAAAGTTCTGCGGAAACACTCAACCGTATCTTGAACAGAGGGAAAAAAGAGAATGAAATAACGCCCGATATTCAAGAGGGAGAAACGGAGGACTTCAAGCTTGATCCAGGACTTGTTGAATTTCTGGATGCGGACAGTTATGAGAAAAAACTTGAGATTTTAAGCGCACTTCACAATAGAATAACAGATGCTATGATTGATACGATGGCAGTCAGCCTTGACACAGAAGTGAAAGAGGGAGATATTGAGGAGCGTTACGCCGAAATCAGAAATTGTCTGCTCACAATGGAACGTTTTGAATGTAACAGATTGCGCTAACAGATTGTTTGTACAGCAGAAGGGGAGTAGGAATGAAATTACTATCAATAGCCGTACCGTGTTATAATTCGGCGGAGTACATGAGAAGGTGTATCGATTCGCTGTTGTTCGGCGGTGAGGACGTGGAAATCATTATTGTCAATGACGGTTCCAGCGATCATACCGCAGATATTGCGGAAGAATACAGGGAACGATTTCCGTCAATCGTGCGTGTCGTGAACAAAGAAAATGGAGGGCACGGCTCCGCGGTCAATGCGGGCATTGCACGGGCAAGAGGCTTGTATTTTAAAGTGGTCGACAGCGACGACTGGGTGAATCAAAGCGCGTATATGCGCATTTTGGATACATTAAGAGAGCTGATCGGAGATGGAAAAACGGTAGACATGTTTATTAGCAACTTTGTCTATGAAAAGGAAAACGAGAAGCGCAAAAAGGTGATGAAGTATCGTCATGCGCTTCCACAGGAACAGATTTTTACATGGAAGGATGTAAGACATTTCAGGTTGGGACAGTATATCCTGATGCATTCCGTCATATACAGAACAAATCTTCTTAAGGAATGCAGATTGGAACTCCCTGAACATACATTCTATGTAGACAATTTATTTGTCTTTTGTCCGTTGCCATATGTAAAGACGATGTATTATCTTGATGTCAATTTTTACCGCTATTTTATCGGCAGAGAGGATCAGTCGGTCAACGAACAGGTGATGATCGGACGAATTGACCAGCAAATACGGGTCAATAAGCTTATGGTGGACTATTATGTCGAAGAAAAATCACGCATTATTGCAAACGGCAAGGTAAGGCGTTATATGCTCAATTATCTCGATATTATAACGACGGTTTCCTCCGTGCTGCTCATTCGGTCGGAGCTTCCGGAAAATCTGGAGAAGAAGAAGGAATTGTGGAATTATATCCGCGAGAAGGACAAACATATATGGATGCATCTGCGGTTTGGCATACTGGGAAATGCGATGAATCTGCCCGGAAAGCTTGGCAGACGGATCACCGTTGACGGCTATAAGATCTGCCAGAGAATTTTTCACTTTAATTGACACAAGGCTTGTAAAGCAGGCAGAAAAAAGGTATACTTGAGAAGATTGGAAAAAAGGAAAGGAGCACTATTAAAATATGTATTCATTAGATGAAGTAAGAAACGTTGACCCTGAAATCGCAAATGCGATTGTTGAGGAACAGGAAAGACAAAACAGTCACATTGAGCTGATCGCATCGGAGAACTGGGTAAGTAAGGCGGTTATGGCAGCGATGGGAAGTCCGCTGACCAATAAGTATGCGGAAGGATATCCAGCAAAGCGTTATTATGGCGGATGCGAATGTGTTGATGTGGTTGAGAATCTTGCAATAGAGCGCGCGAAGAAACTTTTTGGCTGTGATTATGCAAATGTACAGCCACATTCAGGAGCACAGGCAAACATGGCAGTTCAGTTTGCGGTATTGGAACCAGGCGATACGATTATGGGCATGAACCTTGATCACGGCGGACATCTTACCCACGGTTCACCGGTCAATATGTCCGGAAAATATTTCCATGTGGTGCCGTATGGCGTGAATGACGATGGTTTTCTTGACTATGATAAAATGAGAGAGATTGCAATTGCAAACAAGCCGAAGATGATTATTGCGGGCGCAAGCGCATATGCAAGAACGATTGATTTTAAGAAATTTAGAGAAGTCTGCGATGAGGTAGGTGCAGTGCTCATGGTTGATATGGCGCATATTGCGGGCTTAATTGCAGCAGGGCTTCATCCAAGTCCAATGCCCTATGCGGATGTCGTTACAACAACGACGCACAAGACGCTGCGTGGACCTAGAGGCGGCTTAATTCTTGCAAATAAAGAGGCAGCAGAGAAGTATAACTTCAATAAGGCGATTTTCCCAGGCATTCAGGGAGGCCCTTTGATGCATGTGATTGCGGCAAAGGCTGTATGTTTCCAAGAGGCATTGAGCGATGAGTTCAAGACTTACCAGCAGCAGATTATCAAGAATGCACAGGCATTGTGCAATGGTCTTATGAGCCGCGGTATCAAAATCGTATCGGGCGGTACAGACAATCATCTGATGCTTGTCGATCTCACTACATATGATCTTACCGGAAAAGCGGTTGAGAAGCTTATGGATGAGGCGCACATCACATGTAACAAAAACACCATTCCAAACGATCCGAAGTCGCCGTTTGTCACAAGCGGAATCAGACTTGGTACGCCTGCAGTGACAAGCCGTGGCATGAAGGAGGATGACATGGATCAGATCGCGGAGGCAATCGCGATGGTAATTAAGGAACAGGAGAACGCGGTGGCAGGAGCGCGTGCAATCGTGCAGACGCTTACCGATAAATATCCGCTGATTTAGATAGTATAATATTAGGGGAGTTATGAACGACGAAGAAATGAAGAGGGAGAAACGGCGCCGCAGACGCATTCGTAGTCAGTTTTTTGCGTATTTTACGCTGGCGGTGCTCGTTGTGATGGCGCTTGCTGCGCTGTATTTTGGCGTAAGCGGCGCAATCCGATATGTAAAAAGCTATAACAATAAGGTCAGTGAAAAGATTGCTGAGGCAGAGTCCGGCATGGCGGCGGAATCGGAAGAGGAAACGGAACCTGTAGCGGAAAGCACACAACCTGCATATGATGAAAACGATTATGCGGCAGAGCCAAGTGACGATCCGTTGGGAGAGCTTGTCGATACCCTTTTGCAGGATATGACCATTGAGGAAATGGTGGCGGGTATGTTTCTGGTGACGCCGGAGGCGTTGACTGGCGTACAGAATGTGGTACGGGCGGGCGACAGCACAAAGAATGCGATTACCGAAAAGCCGGTCGGCGGAATTATTTATTCGACGAAAAATTATAAATCCCAAGAGCAGTTTCGGGAAATGCTTCAAAACACAACGGAGTTTTCCATATATCCGCTGTTTCTGGCAGTGACGGCTGAGTGCGGAACGAATCCCGGTTTTGGGCTTGAAGACACCAAAAAGGCATCGGAAATTACCGATACAGACAGTGCAAAGGAAGCGTACGGCGCGATCGCGGAAACGCTTTCTTCTTATGGAATCAATATGAATATGGCTCCTGCTTCCGAAATCTTTGGCTCCGATGCTACGGCAGCAGCCCCGTTAGTCAGTGCGTCTGTACAGGCGATGCAGGAGAAGGGTGTGGGCGCAGCGCTCCAAAAGTTTTCCGGAACGGACACGGAAGCGTTTATCCTTTATGAGACGGCAATCCAAAACGGCGTTTCCTGCATCATGGTGTCCGATATAAGCGCATCCGATACTGTGATCACAGATGTGCTGCGAGGAGAGCTGGGATTTGACGGCGTGGTTATTACAGACGCGCTTGACGATAGCGCAATCACGCAAAATCAAACACCCGCTGAAGTTGCAGTTGCGGCAATCGAGGCGGGCGCAGATGTCCTTTACAGACCAGCGGATTTTGATGCGGCGTATGAGGGCGTGCTGCAGGCGATTACAGACGGAAGAATTGCGAAAGAGCGCATTTATGAATCGCTTGCCCGTATTTATCGCGTGAAGTATCGGGATGTGGTTTTGGATTAAAATGTGCGAAAACAGTTGACATGTATAAAGAGTTATGGTAGAATATATTTTGTTCGTGAGAACGAAATATTGATGCGATAGTGGCGTAGTTGGTAACGCGCGACCTTGCCAAGGTCGAGACCGCGGGTTCGAGCCCCGTCTATCGCTCTCTGAAACCCTTGATTTTCAAGGGTTTTTCTTATGTCTAGAACACAACCTCCATTGTGCATGCCCCAACATCAGGTGTTATTACGGAATCATTCCCATCAATCAAAATCATCGCGTTTGCAGCGCTTTTTGCGTACATGTTTACCATGCGCACAGTGTAAGGTCTTGCGCCGTCGGAGGCAATGTGAATGCTGTGTCCGTTTCGTTTCAGAGAAACGGAAAGCTCGGGTTCTTCTTCGTTTCCGTATACATCGGCATCGACGCGTATGTTGTCGCGGAGCGCATACACTCGAATTTCACAGTGTTTGTCTGGGTCGGTAGCTGTTTCGATGATAACGGAATTTTCATGCACCAGTGTGATGGGAGTGGAGGAGATAACATTTTCCACTACCCATACGCCTCCTAAATATTCTTTTCCCGTATTAAAGTTCGTCCAGACTCCCTTTGGTAAGAAAAAACGAACTGAATTTTCACCGTCGGAAACGGGTATCATTAAAACGTTGTTGTTAAGCATATATTGTTTATTCAAAATCACAGACCTCTTTTCTCCATATCCGAATTACACAAAAAACTATCTTAATGATACCATAAATTTATAAAAAATCTATATTTTTCAATACTTTTTAGGAGAAATGTGGTAAAATGAATATCATAACGAAAAAATAACGGTAAAGGGGGAATTACTATGAAGCTTACCTTTGTAGGTGCGGATCATCAGGTGACAGGAAGCTGTCATTTTCTGCAGGCGTGCGGAAAAAATATCCTTGTGGACTGTGGAATGCAGCAGGGAGCCAATCCTTATGAATGCTGTGAAATTCCGGTAGATGAGGCATTGATTGATTACGTGTTTTTGACGCATGCGCATGTTGATCACTCGGGAAATCTGCCGCTTTTATATGCAAAAGGCTTTCGGGGGCTGGTATTTACGACAGAAGCGTCAGCTGATCTGTGTTCCATTATGTTGCGTGATTGCGCGCATATCCAAATGCAGGAGGCAGAGTGGAAGAACCGGAAGGCAAAGAGAAGCTCCGGTTTGCAGCCTGTAGAGCCGGCGTACACAATGGAAGATGCGGACGGTGTGATAAAGCGTCTTGTGCCATGTGAATATGATAAGACCATAGAAATCAGTGAAAATATACACATTCGATTTACCGATGTCGGTCATCTTTTGGGGTCTGCGAGCATTGAAGTGTGGCTCAAGGAGGGCGATGCGTCGAGAAAGATTGTCTTTTCCGGCGATATTGGCAACAAAAACCAGCCGCTGATCAAGGACCCGATTTATACGGACGAAGCGGATTACGTGGTAATGGAGGCAACATACGGCAACCGCTACCATGCCGTGGGCGAAAAGCCGGGCTACGTTTCGGATCTTGCGGAGATTATCGACAGTACCTTTAAAAAGGGCGGCAATGTTGTCATCCCGTCGTTTGCGGTCGGAAGAACACAGGAGATTCTTTATTTCCTACGAAAAATTAAGGAGGACAATCTTGTAACGGAAAATCCGAAGTTTGAGGTGTATGTGGACAGTCCGCTTGCTGTGGAGGCGACGGGCGTTTTCCAGAAGAATATCTATACATGCTTTGACGAGGAGGCAATGGAGCTTGTAAGAAAAGGCATCAATCCCTTGAACTTCCAAGGGTTAAAGCTTGCGATTACGAGTGAAGAGTCAAAAGAAATCAACTTTGACGAAACGCCAAAGGTCATCATTTCGGCGAGCGGCATGTGTGAGGCGGGACGAATTAGGCATCACTTAAAGCACAATCTGTGGCGAAAAGAATGTACGATCCTTTTTGTAGGATATCAGGCAGCCGGTACGCTTGGACGCGCACTCGTGGAGGGCGTGGACGAGGTGAAGCTTTTTGGAGAGGAAGTGGAAGTACGAGCCGCGATCAGACAGCTTCCCGGACTGAGCGGACATGCGGATAAGGCGGGACTGATTGAATGGATCAATGCGTTTGAGACAAAGCCTTCGCGCGTGTTTATCGTGCATGGTGATGACACGAACTGTACATCGTTTGCGGATTGTTTAAATAATGAGCATGGCCATAACGCATACGCGCCGTATTCCGGAACACGGATTGATTTAATAACAGGCGCTACAGAATACGAGGCATCTCCTGTTGCGGTTAAGAAACGCGCACGCGGTGTATCCGATGTCTTTGCAAGACTTCTTGCGGCAGGTCAGCGGCTTTTGGCTGTTATCTACAAAAACGAGGGCAGAGCAAACAAAGAGCTGGCAAGGTTTGCGGATCAGATCAATTCGCTTGCTGATAAGTGGGAAGCATAAATAGGTTTGCTGTGCAAACCTATTTATGCCGGAAGAACGCTAAAGCGTTCTTCTGTTGGAATGGTTTATGTTTTGTGAGGCAAAGAAAAGATGAATGTGATTGCGGCAGTGGACAGGAATTGGGCGATTGGGAATCGGAATGCTTTGCTGGTGAAGATTCCGAGGGATCAGAAGCTGTTTATGGAGATGACAAAGGGGAAAGTGGTTGTGATGGGGCGGAATACGCTGGAAAGTCTTCCGCAGAAGCAGCCGCTTGGAAACAGAACGAATATCGTGCTTTCCACAGATAAAAATTATAAGGTGCGGGATGCTGTGGTCGTTCATTCTCTGGAGGAGCTTTTTGAGGAACTGAAGCAGTATGCGAGTGATGATATTTTTGTGATTGGCGGAGAGCGTGTCTATCGGCAGCTTTTACCGTACTGTGATACGGCGCATATTACAAAGATTGACTATGCGTATGAAGCGGATGCCCATTTTCCAACGCTCGATGAACTGCCGGAGTGGGAGCTTGTGGCGGACAGTGACGAGCAGACCTACTTTGACTTGGAGTATTATTTTCTGAAATATCAAAACAAAAAATGTATCAAATATTGATTTTGTCCACTATCGTGATATAATAAAAATAAAAATTTTCACATGGGAAGAGGAGATGTTAAAAATGGAGAAGAAAGACTTAGACTGGTCAAGTCTTGGTTTTGGCTACAGACAGACCGAGCAAAGGTATGTTACAAATTATAAGAACGGTGCGTGGGACGAGGGTGGACTCACAGAGGATGCAAACATTGTGATCAGTGAGTGCGCGGGTGTTCTGCAGTATGCACAGACATGTTTTGAGGGTTTAAAGGCTTATACAACACAGGATGGAAAGACAGTTGTGTTCCGCCCGGACTTAAATGAGCAGAGAATGCATGACAGCTGCGTGCGTCTTGAGATGCCGACGCTTCCCGAGGGACGTTTTGTGGAGGCGGTAAAGCAGGTTGTTAAGGCAAATGAAGCCTATGTGCCTCCTTACGGTTCGGGAGCTACACTCTATGTAAGACCCTATATGTTTGGTTCCAATCCGGTTATCGGCGTAAAGCCCGCCGACGAATACCAGTTCAGAGTTTTTGTTACTCCTGTCGGACCTTATTTTAAAGGCGGCGCAAAGCCGCTCACAATCAGAGTCAGCGATTTCGACCGCGCAGCGCCGCACGGTACAGGTCATATTAAGGCGGGACTTAATTACGCGATGAGCCTTCATGCCATTGTTTCGGCGCATAATGAAGGATTTGACGAAAATATGTACCTTGATCCGGCAACCCGCACAAAGGTAGAGGAAACAGGCGGGGCAAACTTCCTGTTTGTCACAAAAGACAATAAGGTGGTCACACCGAAGTCGAGCAGCATTCTGCCGTCAATCACACGCCGTTCTCTGATGGTAGTGGCAAAGGAGTATCTTGGCTTAGAAGTAGAGGAAAGAGAAGTGCTTTTGGAAGAGGTAAAGGATTTTGCGGAGTGCGGACTCTGCGGAACGGCTGCTGTTATTTCTCCAGTGGGTAAAATCGTAGACCACGGCAAAGAAATCTGCCTTCCCGCCGGCATGGACGAAATGGGACCGATCACCAAGAAGCTTTATGATACGCTTACCGGTATTCAGATGGGACGCATTGAGGCTCCTAAGGGATGGATTGTGGAAATTTAATCAGATTATATATAAAAACGTCAGTTCGATAAAAGAACTGGCGTTTTTGATTTTATTTCTTAAACGGAAATCTGATCACAAATCCGCCCGTAAAATACAGAAAGACTGTCCACATGCCTGCGTTTTGCTTCCATAGATGGATGCACATAACGGTTTAACGTCGTCTGCACATTAGAATGTCCCAACATTTCACTAAGGCTTTTCACATCTGCGCCTCCTTCAATACAATTCGTGGAAAACGTGTGACGCAGAATATGGAAGTTTTTATCGGATAGTTCAGCTTCGGCTAATATTTTCTTGAAATGATTTTGCATTGTTCGCGGTTCAACAGGTCTGTTTCTGCCAAAGATGTAGTTATTATCGTCCTTAAATTGAATAAGAAGCCCCAGTGCATCATTGGATAACGGAATTTCTCGTATTGAGTATTCATTTTTAGGCTCTGCTTCCATCAGAGTCGTTTTTGTTCGATATCCATCGGCGTAAAGACGCTGTACCGTCCTGTTTATCGTCAGAAGTTTATTCTCAAAGTCAATATCCGTCCATTTGAGGGCACACACCTCTCCTAACCGAAGCCCTGTGAACAGACATAACAACACTGCCATTTTGTAAAGATCTGTTTCATGATAAAGCGCTGCGATCAGCTTTTTCTGTTCCTTTTGGGAAAGCGCTTTTACAGGCAAATTGCGCGTATTAGATGCAGGCTTACTCAGCACGGTTAGCGCTATGCAATATTTGCGTGACGCAAATTTCAAAATCTGATTTAGCACACAATAAATACTTTTACAAATGCTGTTCGATAATGGAGCGGAAATCCTCTCAGCCACAAAAATATCGGTTAGTTCTGTGATTTTTGCGCCTTGAAAGGCTTTTTGAATATGGTTGTGGTATATAAGACTGTATTTTACATAAGTTGACAACTTCTTTTTTTGCTGTATCTCCGCAAGCCATTCCATAGCTGCATCATCAAGCGGAATATCTTTTTGCGTTTGCTTTTTACCCGCTTCTGTCAGTAGTTTTTTTGATAGATTTTTTTCGACAGTAAGTTTTTTCTTTACTTCATCATACGTTTTTGCGTAAACAGAGCAGTAAATCCGTTTCTCCTTTCCTTCATCGTATAAAGAATAACGTCCCTCCCAACGCCCATCTTTTCTTTTTCTTATGTTTTCTCCGTGTCGTCCCATAGTACTGCGCTCCTCTCTTTTGTTGATGATTTTGACTGCAAAACAAATTGCAGATTGTTTCGCTACTTCTATTTTCCCCATAATTTAGGGGTTTTTCCACATCTTTCTAAGGTCGTTGCTGTTGGGAAGCCGAAAAAATACTTGTTAATTCACTTAAGGTATGATAGAATAATGACGATATAAAGATATGTAAAGACAAGTATTTTAGTTGTTTTTCATAAATATCTTATTTTTTTTCGCAAAATCGGAAGTGATGGCGGCAGCAGGGCCGCAAGAATGATCTCATTGAAGTCAATACAATAGACATCGAGGGGGAAAACAGAACTATGAGAAATATGCAAAAGCAAGAGGTGTTGGGCTTAATCGATAGTCTGCATCAGGCGCATGAGGAGATAAAAGGGGCATTGGCGCAGAATAATGCGTCTTTGGCGCAAAACATGCTTGCGGAGTGTCAGGAGTTTGCAATCTCTCTTGGTGAAAGCATTGAAACCCTGGAAGGCGAAGGACATGCCACAGTGTCTTGTGTGGAGGAATACTGCGAGGAACTTTTCCATATTCATGGAGAATTGACGGATGGGCAAGTGAGCGAAAACAAAATATATAAAAGATTGAAAAAACAGCTTGTCAAAGTTGAAAACAGTGCGAAAAATGATATTCGTGTTCGAAAGGAAGTTGTTTTTTTTCCATATAAAGCGAGTATGTGGGACAGCCTGGAGAGTGTATGGAAAGCGGCAGACGAAGATCCTGACTGTGATGCGTACGTTGTTCCAATACCATATTATGATAAGCGGCCGGATGGAAGTTTTGGCAAGATGCATTATGAAGGAGACGAATATCCCAAATATGTGCCGATTACTTCTTATAAGATGTATGATTTTGAGAAGCGAAAACCGGATATGATTTATATACATAATCCATATGATAATTTAAATCTTGTAACAAGTGTGCCAACACGATTTTTTTCGGACAACCTTAAGAAATACACAGATAAACTGGTATATATACCATATTTTATTTTGAGTGAGATTAAACCGGATGAAGATGAAAGAATAGAAGGAATGAAACATTTCTGCACAACACCGGGGGTTTTTAACGCAGATAAAGTTGTTGTTCAGTCGGAGGACATGAAGCGGGTTTATATGAAAGTGCTCATGGAAGCTACGAATGATCACAGTGAGGCTGCCAGGAAGTATTGGGATAACAAGATTTTAGGGCTTGGTTCGCCAAAGATTGATAAAGTGCTAAGTACCAAAAAGGAAGATTTGGAAGTGCCGCAGGAGTGGTTAAATGTTATCGAAAAGCCGGACGGAAGCTGGAAAAAGATTATTTTTTATAATACGAGCGTAGGAGCATTGTTGCAGTATGATGAAAAGATGCTTCAGAAGATGGAAACGGTATTTGAAATCTTTAAGGAGAATCATGAAGATGTTGCGCTTTTGTGGCGTCCTCATCCTTTGATCAAAGCAACAGTGGAGAGTATGCGTCCGCAGCTCTGGATAGCGTATGACAGGCTTGTGACAAAATATCGGGAAGAAGGCTGGGGAATCTATGATGACTCCAGTGATATTGACAGAGCGATTGCGTTGAGTGATGCGTATTATGGGGATGGCAGCAGTGTCGTACAGATGTATCAGCAGACGGGGAAACCGATTATGATGCAGAATGTGGAGATAATAGCATAGTTTGATGACTTTAGAAGTTTGGCATAGAAAACAGAACCTTGACAATTTCATACTTTACATTAAGGGAATGAATCTGGAAAGATTTAGTATATGGTAAAACGAACAAATATAAGAAAGATGTAAAGTATGAAGTTGTCAAGGCGATGGATACTTTGCATCTTTTTTTGTGGGATAAGATAGCGTATAAATAATAATCAGCAAATGAGGCAGATGAAATGAAAGTGTTGGTAACGGGTTCCGATGGATTTATTGGCAGCCATTTGACGGAGGAATTGGTAAAAAAAGGATATCAGGTTAAGGCATTTGTGTATTATAACTCTTTCAACAACTGGGGATGGTTGGATACACTGCCTAAGGACATTATGGAAAATGTTGAAGTTTTTCAAGGGGATATCCGCGATCCGAACGGTGTAGAGCAGGCAATGAAAGGCGTTGACGCAGTGTTTCATCTAGCTGCGTTAATTGCGATACCGTTTAGTTATCATTCACCGGATACATATGTTGATACCAATATAAAGGGAACTCTGAATGTACTACAGGCGGCTAGAAAACAGGATATAGACAGAGTGCTTGTAACATCGACGTCAGAAGTCTACGGTACGGCGCAATATGTCCCTATTGAGGAAACAAACCCGTATCATGGGCAGACGCAATATTCAGCAACCAAGATCGGAGCGGATAGGCT
>JAIEDW010000031.1 GCA_029067805.1 Lachnospiraceae bacterium | reverse complement strand
GTCTTGTGCCTGATCCGAATATACACAAGTTTCCCGATTTTGCATATTTCAAAATCCGATTTTATACTCACAAGAAAGCAGATTTTTGCAATGTACGAGAGCGGACTTTCGATGGGCTTGATGACAAGCATTGTCAATTTTGGAACGCTGGTACTACAAAGCGGAATCAATCAGCTTGGAACCAATATCATTGTGGCGCACACGTCGGCGCGCAAGGTGTTTGATATTTGGGTGCTTCCGGTGAGTGTTTTGGGAGCCTCGATGGCGACTTACTGTGGTCAGAATTACGGTGCGGGAAAGTATGACCGAATCCGCAAGGGCATGAAAGATGCGCTGATTTTGGGAAGTATCTGGATTGCAATTATTTTTGTCCTTGCGCACACCGTTTCATCTTATTTGATTGCGTTTCTTGCAAGCACGAAAAATGAGGAAATTGTTTACTGGGGTGCTACCTATTTGAAAGTTGATATGTCTTTTCTGATTATTGTTGTGTTTATCGTAATTTTGCGCAATTCCATGCAGGGCTTTGGTGATTATAGGACGCCAATTTTCTCAAGCTTCATTGAACTTGTGGGAAAACTGGTGTTTACCTTTGTGTTTGTGCGGTTATTTGGCTATTGGGGAATTATCTGGACAGAGCCTGTGATTTGGGCATTGATGGTGATTCCATTGATTGTTATGACTTTGCGAAATCCGATTTGGCGTTCCGAAAAACAGGACGTCAATCAGGAGAAAAGTGTATGAAAGAGGAGATGAAACATTTTGAAAAAGAAATATGAAATTGATATGTGCAGCGGTTCCGTATTTCAAAAAATGCTACTTTTTGCAATACCGCTAATGTGTTCGAGCATTTTACAGCTGTTGTTTAACGCGGCGGATATTGTGGTGGTGGGACGCTTCGCGGGCGATAACGCGCTTGCGGCAGTCGGCTCTAACAGTTCGTTGATCAATCTGCTCACGAATGTGTTTGTCGGTCTTTCTATCGGAACGAACGTGCTGACGGCACAGTATTACGGTGGAAAAAAGGAGAAGGATTTAAAGGAAACTGTTCATACATCGATACTTTTGAGCATTTGCAGCGGTCTGATTTTGACCGTGATCGGAATTGTCGGGGCAAAACCGCTTTTGGAATTGATGCAGGCGCCGGAGGAAGTGTTAAATCTTGCGGTGATCTATCTGCGGATTTATTTTCTCGGAATGACATCAACAATGGTATACAATTTCGGAAGCGCGATTTTGCGTGCCGTTGGAGATACACAAAGACCACTCTATTATTTGTTGGGCGCGGGAATCATCAATGTGATTTTAAATCTCTTTTTCGTGATCACCTGTCATATGGGTGTAGCGGGTGTGGCGGCGGCAACCGCCATTTCACAGACAATTTAGGCATTTTTGG
>JAIEDW010000309.1 GCA_029067805.1 Lachnospiraceae bacterium | reverse complement strand
TTGGAGCGTCCGCCACAAGGTAATGCTTGCCCGTATTTTTATCCACTTGTACGGTTGCACTGCTTGGATCAAACACAAACGATTTGTCAAGCTCCTTGTCATAAATGTGCCAACATCCTTCTATTTCGTCGGACTTTTCAATCAAATACCGCTTGTTCTCTACCGTTTGAACTGGATGCTTTGCTTGGACCATGAGATTGTTGGTCATAAATTTTGCGCTTGCATTTTTCATGCTTTCAAATGCATGATACGGAGAAAGTGTGTTTCTTGCCTTCACGGACAAATATTCATTGTCTGACGAGATGCTTGTTTTCCGAGAAAGCATTTCATACCGTTTTGTCCCCCCTTTTTGAGCAATCGCCATTTTTCCGTATATGCCCTGAAAATTGTTTGTTTGGACATTCATGTACTGTACTCACCTTCCTTACTTCGTCAAAAAATCCCATAACGGCTTATAGTGCAAATATCCCTCAATATTTCCCGCCGCATACTGTGTCTGCATCGCATCCGCCAAAGCATTAATCCAGTTATTTTCCTTGAACAAATCTTTGTAGGTTCTCTCATCCAAGCCATGTTGATTTGCACTCGGACATTCTAGAAACGAAGACTGCGCACTCGGACATTCCCCGGTTTCCGACAAGTGGCCGGAATACGCGAACATATCAATAAAGTCACTGTTTCTCGGATCAACTTTCGATATGTTTACCATACGTTCCGTCACGTTTCCGTCCTTATCCCATATCTTCACTTTGTATACCGGATTTTCTGCGTCAAAATTCTTCGGTTTATAGACCGTAACCGAGTAGTCCGCGCCACATACTGCACCAATTGCTTTTCCATCCTCTTCATTCGATATGTGCAGTACAAAGCTGCCACTTGATGCTTGTGTTTTCTGCGGAATGTCGAACTTTTGTTCTGTTTCTATATCGTTCTTTTCGCCTAAATTCTGCTTGGTAATTCCCATTCTATACGTTGCCGGATAATACGCGGTCATCATTGTTTTGTCAATGTTCATTCTTTTCCCTCCTGATTTTTTCGGCGGCTCTTCTGTCAGTCAGAGCCGCCTATGTCCCCTTGTAATAAGTCCGGACATCTGATACGAAAGCCCACCGCATTACACGCCGGACACTCCGCCATTTTCCAGATAACACTTGTACGCTTTTTCAAACTCACGATATTTCTTTTTGGCCGAATATACCTGATCACCGTTTGTGAGCGTTATCGTGTCCCTGCTGTATTCTGTGATATGCGCCATGTTTACAATATATGCCCGGTGACAGCGATAAAAGCCCTCCCCAAGCTGCCCCTCAAGGTCCTCCATTGTTGCATAAATTTCTATGCTCTCCTTTTCGTCTACCGTATGTATTTCCACTTTTTTCGCTCTGCTCTCAATATACAAAATATCAGCATGATCAAGCATGAGCTTTTTTGTTTTGATAAAAAGTTTCTTTCCCTCCTTCCTTTTTTCCATGTCCTCTGTCACTTTCTCGTCATCATTGGCAGTTGTATTCAACCGTTTTCACCTCCCTCATAACATGCGCATTCACCTATATATATCGACAAATATTTTCGATTTTTCAGACAATTGGAACGAAAGGACTATTTTTTGGAATGAAAGGAAAAACAAAAGAACGGCTTCCAAGAAATCTCTCGGAAGCCGTCGTTTTATTTCACGATCAAAAGCCTGTCGCCCGGATGAATCACATCATCCGTCAGATTATTGATCTCCTTAATCCGTTCTACACTCACATAGTACTTTTTCCCAATCTGCCAGAGCGAATCGCCGTTCTTTACATAATAAATCGCAAAGCCCGGAAGTCCCTCAAGCACCTCAACGGGTATCGGCGAAAGTTTCAAATCAGTCAAAATCGCCTCGTTTTTGCTGTCATAAACAAGCACACGTATATTCAGCGTTCCGCGCCACTCAAGCTGCTCACTGTCCTTAATGCTGACCGTCTGCTGCGTAATCTGTTCACTGACTGTATACTGCTCAATATCCATGTCGTTCGTGCCCTCAAGCTCTCTCGTTATCTCAAACGGAATGCTCTCGCTTACGGGATAAATCATGGATTCCTCCGTATTGGATGCGTACAAAAGCTTCAGTTCTATCGTACCTGTTATACGAATTTCATTATTCTCAAACGCTACATCCTCTATCAAGGCATGGGAATCACAATGACAGATTTGCAGCACCTTGTTTTCCGTATCCTCGATTTTAATCGCTTTCACAAGCTTTTCTTCGATATTCATCTCCGAAAGCAGATTGCGGAAACCGCGGCTGTCCGTAACAGCGTTCACTTCGCAGCTTACACCGTACACATCCGCCACCACCTGCTCCTGTTCCTTTTCATAAAGCTTGATCTCGAGCTCGAGCGCCGCCTCTATTCCTATGATGCGCGGCTCTCCGTCCGTGTCGTCACGAACGCTGATCTCCTCGTGACCGATATCGTACGAAACGTCCGCAAGCATTCCCTCACGGCTGTTTTGACATTCCACACTTCCGCTGAACGGCACGGTTGTTTCATACCAGTTGATCTTGTCGGAATTGTCCTCCCTGTAAACAATAAATATGCTCATTTCTCCGTTTACCGCAAGCTTTTCGTCCACGGCACGAAAACTAATCTGTGCAATATCCATACTTTTCCAAAGTGTCGCGCCAATATCGGGCATTCCCGCAGGCAGCTTTGTTTCTTCATGAATCCGCAGCAAATCCCTCTTTTTCACCACGGTTTCCAAATAGTCCAGCTTTTTCTTCCGATATTCCAGACCCGATTCCATTCCGCTGGTGTCAACGCCCTCAAGCTCCGTACAGATTTCCTCAGATACGGTTTCCTCCACCTTAGGCTCAAAGCTTATGACAGCCTGAATGCTGAGCTTTCTGGAATTAATGATATGTACACGCAAATCATCGAGCCGCGCCTTGCAGATCACTCTGTCCTGCCCTTCCATTTTGTCAAGGTAGATTTCCTCCATAAAAGGAAGCTCCCCGTCCATACCTGCAATTCCCGCGCTCGCGCCCTCCGCCTGATACAGCGCCTGAAAGACAAGTCTGCCCTTCACCCAGATTTTGTTCATTCCCATCTTGATCTCGTCTGTTTTTACCCGTCCGCTGCAATGAATGATGCGCGCCACGTCCGGTTTCGTGTCGGAAACATTGATGTCCTCCTCCAATGGTATCTGCAAAAGCGCCTTTGCCTTTATCCGTTCGGTATGAATATTCTTTTTTAAAAGCTCCATATCGTCCTCCCGACATATCTCTGTTCTATCAATCCTAATAGTTAAATGTATGTCCGAAAGGGCTTGAATATTACCATTTACATCTCTTTTATTTGACAGCGCCGATGATTTCCGTAAGATTTTCGATTTCGTACGTTCTCATATAATCCTCGATTCCGTCAACGACCTCAACCGTTGTGTAGGGATTTACAAAATTCATCGCCCCTACCGCAACGCCCGTAGCGCCAGCGAGCAGAAATTCAATCGCATCCTCCGCATTGGCAATTCCGCCCATGCCGATAATCGGGATTTTGACGGCGTTTGCCACCTGATACACCATTCGTACCGCCACAGGCTTTATCGCGGGTCCGGAAAGTCCGCCTGTCTTGTTGGCAAGCGCAAAAGCGCGTTTATGAATGTCAATCTTCATTCCCGTAATCGTGTTAATCAGTGAAACGGCGTCACTTCCCGCAGCCTCGGCTGCCTTTGCCATCTCCGTAATGTCTGTCACGTTCGGAGAAAGCTTCATAATAATGGGCTGCTTTGCCTTTGCCTTGATTTCCTTTGTAATGTCAAACAGACACTTCGGGTCCTGTCCGAAAGCAATCCCGCCGTGTTTTACATTGGGACACGAAACATTGATTTCCAGCATATCAACCGGTTGGTCGGAAAGCTTCTCCACGACCTCCACATAGTCCGCAGCCGAACGTCCGCACACATTGACAATAATCCGTGTGTCAAACTGCTTCAAAAACGGAATATCTCTTTCGATAAATACATCAATCCCCGGATTTTGCAGACCAATCGCATTGAGCATACCACCATAGGTTTCGCAGACTCTGGGCGTCGGGTTGCCCTCCCACGGCACATTTGCCACGCCTTTTGTGACTACCGCGCCAAGCTTATTCAAGTCGACGAACTCCGCGTATTCCATTCCCGACCCAAACGTGCCCGAAGCCGTCATCACGGGATTTTTAAACTCCACACCTGCTATGATTACTTTCGTGTTCATCATATTTCCACCTCCTCTGCAAGATACACAGGTCCATCGGTGCAGATTCTTGCGTTGTTGACATGCGAATGATGGTCGATTTCTTTTGTCTTTACCACACAACCAAGACATGCGCCAACACCGCACGCCATTCGTTCCTCAAGCGAAATGTATGCCGGTATTCCTTTCTCCTGCGCATACGCCTTTATCGCACGTAGCATCGGCATCGGTCCGCACGCAAAAATAACATCGGCGCAAAGTCCCTCTTCCTCTATCGCGTTCATAACATTTCCTTTGGCACCGACACTTCCGTCCTCCGTGGCAATATGCACGGTTCCGTATTTTTTCAAATCTTCCACCAGAAAAAGTTCCTTATTCCGATAACCGACAATGATATCCTTTGACAATGCTCCGTCTATTTCCTTTGCAAGTTGAAGCATTGGCGGAATCCCGATACCGCCGCCCATCAAAAACACCTTTTTATTTTTTGCCTCCTCAAGCGGAAAGCCGTTTCCGAGCGTTCCAAGAACATCTATTCGATGTCCCGATTTATATGTTGCAAATTCACTGGTTCCCTTTCCCGCCACGCGATAAACAATACGCAGTCTGCCATTTTCCCTGTCAACTTCACAAATACTAATCGGACGTGGCAAAAGCGCCGACTGATTCTGTGTATACACGCTGATAAACTGCCCCGGACGCGCTTGATCCGCAATGCTTGTGTCTATCCACATATCGTAGATTCCCGCCGCAATCTGCGTCTGCCTGTAAACAACGGCTCTCTCCTTCTTCTTTCGTTCCAAAGTCATTCCTCCTTTTACTAGAAAATGCAAGCTTTACAGCTTGCATTTTCGTCTATCGCAATATTACAACTCTACCTTGTCAAGATGCCAAATGTCATCAACATACTCCTGTATTGTTCTGTCGGAAGTAAACTTACCAACCTTTGCCACATTGAGCATTGCGCTCTTTGCCCAGCCGCTCGCATCCTTGTAAGCTTTCTCCACTCTCTTATGCGCTTCCGCGTAAGAACGGAAATCCTTTAAGATGAAGTAACGGTCTGCCTTATCTGTGTCAAGCGTGTTAAGCAGTGAATTGTAAAGGCTTCTGAACAGTTCCTTATCGCTTGCATAGGTGCCGTCCACAAGCTGATCAACAGCCTTTCTGATATCTGCGTCACTGTTGTAGATATCCATAGGATTGTAGCCGCCGTTATTCTCAAAGCGGATAACCTCATCGGAACTTAAACCAAAGATAAAAGCATTCTCGTTTCCGACTTCCTCAACAATTTCCACATTCGCACCGTCCATAGTACCGAGCGTCAACGCACCGTTCAACATGAACTTCATGTTACCCGTACCGCTTGCTTCCTTCGATGCTGTTGAAATCTGCTCTGAAACATCTGCTGCCGCAAAAATCAACTCTGCGTTGGAAACTCTGTAGTTCTCGATAAATACGACCTTAATCTTATTCTTGATTGCAGGATCATTGTTAATCTTATCGGCAACCGCATTGATCAGCTTAATGGTAAGCTTTGCGTTCTTGTAACCTGCCGCTGCCTTCGCACCGAAAATAAAGGTTCTCGGATAGAACTCCATGTTCGGATTTGCTTTCATCTCATTGTAAAGATACATTACATGCAGAATGTTGAGCAACTGTCTCTTGTACTCATGAAGCCGCTTTACCTGCACATCAAAGATTGAATCCGGATCGACATCGATACCGTTATGCTCCTTGATATATTTTGCAAGACGCTCCTTATTCTTGCGCTTAATTGCCATAAATTCTTTCTGTGCTTTTGCATCGCCCGCAAACTTTGCGATACCGTCAATTACGGGAAGATTGGTAATCCATTCGTCACCGACTTTATCCGTTACCCAGTCCGCAAGCAGCGGATTGCCGTGCAACAGGAAACGTCTCTGCGTAATACCGTTCGTC
>JAIEDW010000308.1 GCA_029067805.1 Lachnospiraceae bacterium | reverse complement strand
GATGGGACTTGAACCCACACGGTATTGCTACCACAGGCACCTGAAGCCTGCGCGTCTGCCAATTCCACCACTCCTGCAAACAACTAATATTGTAACTTGTTTTGATAAATATGTCAACAGCTTTTTTGCGAATGCAAAACCAATGCAAAGCGAACAAATACAAAGCCGAGAAAAAGCTGATTGAAAAAAGCTCTAACAAAAAAAATTGGAAGAATATGGCAATTTTTGTCATCTGTATAATTGTGTTTACAATAATCCGGTGCTATAATTAAATCGTTTGGCATACATACAGAAAGAACATTACCTATGAAACTGCTGAAGGAGGAATGCTTTATGATGGTAAAGGGATATCTGAAAAAGAACGTTTATGAAGCCGTACAGGAGCGGTTTCAATTCCTGTTTGACGAGTTTGAAAACATTTATGTATCCTTTAGCGGCGGCAAGGACAGCGGTGTTTTGCTAAATCTCCTGCTGGACTTTAAGCGTAAGCATTATCCAAACCGCAGGATTGGTGTGTTCCATCAGGATTTTGAGGCACAGTACAGCGTGACGACGGAATATGTCACAAGGACCTTCAAAGCGCTTGAAGGAGAATGTGATCTATATTGGGTCTGTCTGCCGATGGCAACCAGAACGGCGCTTAGCAGTTACGAGATGTACTGGTATCCGTGGGACGATAAAAAAGAAGAACTCTGGGTTCGTGAAAGACCCAAATATCCCTATGTAATTACCATAGATAAGCCGTTTCACCATTACCGTTATCGAATGCATCAGGAGGATCTTGCCAAGCAGTTTGGGCGGTTTTACAGGGAAGAACACGATTACCAAAAGACAGTGTGTCTGCTTGGGATTCGCGCGGACGAGTCGCTGCAGCGGTACAGCGGAATTGTAAATAAGAAGTACGGTTATAACGGGGAGTGCTGGATTTCCAAACAGTTCAAGGATGTGTGGTGCGCATCTCCCTTGTATGACTGGTCTAATCGGGACGTGTGGGTGGCAAACTATCAGTTTCATTATGATTATAACGAGCTTTATGATCTGTACTATAAGGCGGGACTGAAGATTGACCAGATGCGTGTGGCGTCGCCGTTTAACGATTATTCCAAAGATGCGCTGAATTTGTATCGGGTAATTGACCCGGAAATTTGGACAAAACTTGTGGGACGTGTGCGCGGGGCAAATTTTGGCTGTATTTATGGCAAAACAAAGGCGATGGGGTACCGGAATATCACGTTGCCGGAAGGACATACATGGGAATCGTATACAAAGTTTTTGCTGGATACGCTTCCGGCAAGGCTGCGCAATAATTATGTGAAAAAGTTTAAAACCTCCATTGAGTTCTGGCACAAGACAGGGGGCGGGCTGGAGGAACATGTCATACAGGAATTGATTGACCACGGTTACAATATTCGCCGAAATGGTGTATCAAACTATACGTTGATGAAAAATTCAAGGGTTGTGTTTGTCGGGGACATTCCGGACCACACGGACGATATTAAGTCGACGAAGGACATCCCGAGTTGGAAACGAATGTGCTATTGCATTCTCAAAAATGACCATATCTGTCGGTTTATGGGATTTGGTATAACACGTGAGGAAAAGCTGCGGGTTGATAAAATTAAACGTAAATATGGAGA
Source organism: Lachnospiraceae bacterium (assembly GCA_029067805.1). Lineage (GTDB taxonomy): Bacteria > Bacillota > Clostridia > Lachnospirales > Lachnospiraceae > COE1. The sequence goes on along the minus strand of JAIEDW010000308.1, from coordinate 283 downwards.
GATGATTAATGCGAAATAACGAGTTTAAGAGTCCGGTATACAATGTGATTGCGGTTCCCTTTGAAAAGATTGTACCGAATACATATAATCCAAACAGTGTAGCGCCTCCGGAGATGAAGCTGCTTTATGACAGTATCAAGGAGGACGGTTATACCATGCCGATCGTGTGCTATTATTCGGAAAAGAGAGATCTGTATGCGATCGTGGACGGTTTTCACCGCTGGCATGTGATGAAAGAATATCCGGATATTTACGAGCGTGAGCACGGAATGCTGCCGGTTGC
>JAIEDW010000307.1 GCA_029067805.1 Lachnospiraceae bacterium | reverse complement strand
CAGAGTACGCAGCAGATTACAAAGGCCATGAAGCTTGTTTCCACCGTCAAACTGCAAAGAGCGAAAGGACGTGCAGAGAAGTCGAAAACCTACTTTAACTGCATGTATGACACGGTGGTTTCCATGCTTTCTAAAGCAGGGGATATCAATCATCCGTTTTTGAAGCCAAACGTTTCCACCCCGAAGAAAGCCGTAATCGTGATTACGGGTAACAGGGGACTTGCAGGCGGATACAATTCCAATATTGTAAAGCTTGTAAAGGAGAGCGGCTGGAATAAGGAGGATTTGATCATTTACCCCATAGGAAGTAAGGGAAGGGACACATTTGCAAGACTCGGTTATGAACTCGGACAGGATTATTCGTCGGCGATTGAAGAACCGATTTATGCAGATGCAATGACGATCAGTAAACAGGTGCTTGGTGATTTTTCAAGCGGCAGGGTAGGCGAAATTTATATCGTTTACACGGGCTTTAAGAATACTGTGACGCATATACCGACTCAGTTAAAGCTGCTTCCTATAAAAATAGAGGATAAGCGCAGCGATGACGATAAGGCAGTGTTGGATTTTGAACCTGAGGCAGAGGAAGCGATTGATCTGATCATTCCGAAGTATATCACAAGCTTGATATATGGAGCGATGATCGAGTCTGTAGCGAGTGAGAACGGCGCCAGAATGCAGGCAATGGACAACGCTACCAGCAATGCGGAGGAGATGATTTCCACGCTGTCACTGCTCTACAACAGAGCGCGTCAGAGCGCTATCACGCAAGAATTAACAGAAATTATCGCAGGTGCCCAAGCCATATCTTAAGGGGAACCTGACGAAAAATAATTTATAGAGAGGAAACAAAGAGATGGCAGATAAGATAATTGGTAAAGTTACCCAGATTATCGGTGCGGTTCTTGATGTTAAGTTTCAGGAGGGTCAGCTTCCGGAAATTAATGACGCGATCAAAATCAAAAGAAGCGATGACACGGAACTGACAATCGAGGTTGCACAGCATTTGGGTGACGATACAGTAAGATGTATCGCCATGGGACCTACTGACGGACTTGTAAGAGGAATGGAGGCTGTTTCGACAGGCGCACCGATCACAGTTCCTGTTGGTGAGAGCACGCTTGGACGTATGTTCAATGTACTTGGCGAACCTATAGATAATAAACCGGCTCCCGAGGCACAGGGCTATGAGCCGATTCACAGACCTGCACCGGCATTTGAGGAGCAGGCAACAGAAACGGAGATGCTGGAAACCGGTATCAAAGTCGTAGACCTTCTTTGCCCTTATCAGAGAGGTGGTAAGATTGGTCTGTTCGGTGGTGCCGGCGTTGGTAAGACGGTACTTATTCAGGAGCTGATTACAAATATCGCGAACGAGCATGACGGATATTCGGTATTTACGGGTGTTGGTGAGCGTACCAGAGAGGGTAACGACCTTTACTACGAAATGACGGATTCCGGCGTTATCAGCAAGACAGCGATGGTATTCGGACAGATGAACGAGCCGCCCGGAGCGAGAATGAGAGTTGGTCTGACAGGTCTTACGATGGCGGAGTATTTCCGTGATAAGGGTGGAAAGGACGTGCTTCTTTTCATTGACAATATTTTCCGTTTCACACAGGC
>JAIEDW010000306.1 GCA_029067805.1 Lachnospiraceae bacterium | reverse complement strand
ATGACCAAAAGTCAATGTCGGCGCTCAAGTATTCGATCGAGATGCTGAAAGAGATGGGAATGCAGCTGATTGCAGAGGGCGTGGAGGATCTTCGTCAGGCACAGCTTTTGGAGGAGATGGGCTGTGATTTCTTTCAGGGGTATTACTATTCAAGACCAGTGTGCGGTGCGGAATTTTTATCGAAGCTTGCAAGCATACAGAATCAGACCCGTGGCGCATCATAAAAACGATGGGAATAAGCCTCGTGGGGCTTAGGGATACAAAAGTTGACAAAATTTTAACAAAAAAGTATCACTGAGAAAGGAGCAGGGAATAGGAATGAAGACAGGAAAGAACTACAAATTTTGGTTTGCGACAGGCTCACAGGACTTATATGGTGACGAGTGTCTGAAAAATGTGGCGGAGCATTCCAGGAAGATTGTTGAGGGACTGAACAATTCGGGTTTGCTGCCGTATGAGGTTGTATGGAAACCGACGTTGATCACGAATGCGGTTATCCGAAAGACGTTTAATGAGGCGAATGCGGACGATGAATGCGCGGGCGTGATCACATGGATGCACACGTTTTCACCGGCGAAGTCTTGGATTTTGGGCTTACAGGAGTACAGAAAGCCGTTGATGCATTTCCATACGCAGTTTAACGAGGAGATTCCGTATGATACGATTGACATGGATTTCATGAACGAGAACCAGTCAGCGCACGGTGACCGTGAGTACGGACATATTGTGAGCCGCATGGGAATTGAGCGGAAGGTTGTCGTAGGACATTGGCAGAATACTGAGGTATTGAAAAAGATTGCGCAGTGGATGGTGACTGCGGTTGGCGTGATGGAGTCTTCGCATATTCGTGTGTGCCGTTTTGGTGATAACATGAATAATGTTGCGGTTACAGAGGGTGACAAGGTTGAGGCGCAGATTCAGTTTGGCTGGGAGATTGACCACTACAATGTCAATGACCTTGTGGAATATGTGGATGCGGTTTCCGCGGCGGATGTGAAGAATTTAACAGATGAGTATTACGGAAAATACAAGATTTTGCTTGAGGGCAGAGATGAGGCGGAATTCAGAAAGCATGTCGAGGTACAGGCGGCGATTGAGATCGGTCTTGAAAAGTTCCTTGAGGAGCGCGATTATCATGCGATCGTTACACATTTCGGAATGCTTGGCGGCTTGAAGCAGCTTCCCGGTCTTGCGATACAAAGATTGATGGAGAAGGGCTACGGCTTCGGCGCAGAGGGTGACTGGAAGACAGCGGCGATGGTTCGTCTGATGAAGATTATGGCGTCGAATGTAAAGGACGCGAAGGGCACTTCGTTTATGGAGGACTACACCTACAATTTTGTTCCCGGAAAAGAGGGAATTTTACAGGCGCATATGCTTGAGGTTTGTCCCACAATCGCGGACGGTGATATTTCAATCAAGGTTTGTCCGCTTTCCATGGGCAACAGAGAAGATCCCGCAAGACTTGTGTTTACCTCAAAGACGGGTTCGGCGGTTGCAACGTCGCTGGTTGATCTTGGCAATCGTTTCCGTCTGATCATCAATGCGGTTGATTGTAAGAAGACAGAAAAACCGATGCCGAAACTTCCTGTGGCGACAGCATTCTGGACACCGCAGCCAAACCTCACGGTGGGCGCGGAGGCTTGGATTTTAGCGGGTGGTGCGCATCACACGGCATTTTCTTACGACCTGAGCGTGGAGCAGATGATCGATTGGGCGGACGCGATGGGAATCGAAGCTGTGGTCATTGATAAGGATACAGATATCAGAACCTTTAAGAATGAGCTTCGGTGGAATTCGGTTGTCTATCGCTAGTTTCAAAATAGAGACGTTTGGGTTTTTCGATGTATTCCACTTCGTCTAGGTTTGCGAAGGCGTCGATGAAATCTTCGCGGACGGCGGCGATACAATAGCCGTTTATCAGCGGTTCGATGCTGATGACATCGGAATTTAATCGATCGATGTTTCCATGGTATTTGACGATCAACTCCCAGATTTTGGTGGAGGGGTTATACCCTGTTCCCAGGATCTGGGAGTTTTCTTTTTCCTGTGAGGTGGCGGAAAGCGCCAGGTTTAGAAGATTTTCCAGTTTTTGATTGTTTGGCATAGTGGTATCCTTGGTTTTTTTATAATATATGCATCAACCCTTCTATATAATATAAAAAGGGTTATGGATACAGGTGTTTCTATGAATGATTATGAGAAGATTGCTTCGTGCATCACACAGGTGACGCAGCGTGCCCCGTTTCTTACGGGGGAGGGTGTGATTGTGGCTGTGCTGGACAGCGGAATTGACTATTTTCACTCGGAATTTCGAGACAGTGAGGGTAGGACGCGCATTTTAGCGATTTGGGATCAGACTGCGACGCCCAACGAGGATGCGGGTCTTTTTCCGCCACAAGGTTATAATATCGGAGTGCTTTATACGAGAGAGATGATTAACGAAGCGATTTCGCTTGGCAGAGAGAACGGGTCAAGGCTTGTTCCTGTTGTTGACTATTCCGGTCATGGTACGGGCGTGGCAGCGGTAGCGGCGGGAAACGAGTGCGGTGTGGCAGTTCGCGCGGATATTCTCGTGGTGAAGCTTGGGACGGCGGCGTCTGACGGATTTCCGCGCACGACACAGTTGATGCGCGGCGTGGATTTCTGCGTGAAGCTTGGAGTGCAGTTAAACCGGCCTGTCGCGATCAACATCAGCTTTGGAAACACATACGGTGATCATCAAGGCAATTCACTTTTGGAGCGTTTTATGGACAACGCATCGGAAATCGGAAAAACGACGATTGTGGTGGGGAGCGGAAACGAGGGCGTGTCCAACGGGCACACGGCGGGGACGGCGCAAACGGAAACGACTGTGGAACTTGCAGTGGCGGATTATGAAACAGGATTGAGCATTCAGCTTTGGAAGTATGCGCTTGACGTTATGAATGTGACGGTTGTGTCGCCTTCGAGAGAGCAGTTATTGCTGCAACTGTCCAATAACGCGCCGTCGCAGACGGTACGACAGACGCTTGGAGATACAACGCTTTTGTGCTATTTGGGAGAGCCGCTTCCTTACAGCATGTCACAGGAGATTTTCATTGACATGATACCGAGGGGAAGTTATGTAAACAGTGGCGTGTGGAGCTTGAAGCTTTCACCGATTAATGTGGTGACGGGCGAGTACCGCATTTATCTTCCAAGCTATGCCGCAAGAAACAGCGGCACGGGGTTGTTTCTGCCGACGCCCGAGATGACATTCACGATTCCGTCGACGGCGCGTCGCGTGGTGACGGTAGGCGCTTATGACGTTTCTCTGCGCAGTTATGCGGACTTTTCGGGGCGCGGCTATGTGTACCGCTATGACGCGGGAAGGAGCAGCGCATCGGACGACGGGCAGATTGTGGCGGATGTAAAGCCGGAACTTGTGGCGCCGGGGACGAACATTACGGTAGCTGTTCCAAACGGCGGCTACGAGAAAGTGTCGGGCACTTCTTTTGCCGCACCCTTTGTGACGGGCTCGGCGGCGCTCATGATGGAATGGGGAATTGTGCGCGGTAACGACCGGTTTTTGTATGGTGAGAAATTGAAGGCGTTTTTAATCAAGGGAACGGCGCCGCTTGCAGGCGCGCCAACACGCCCGAACTCCCGTGCGGGGTGGGGAACGCTTTGTCTGAGTGGGAGTCTGCCTGTATGATTTAAAACAAATGTTTCGTGCGAATCGCTAGACATGATTTGAATTTTAGTGTAAACTAGATTTATATGTAGTTTTTTTAACACACGAGAGGAAGTGGGCATTCTGATCAAGAGAAAATTCGTGAGGACGCGTTCCTTACAGAACGGTAT
>JAIEDW010000305.1 GCA_029067805.1 Lachnospiraceae bacterium | reverse complement strand
GTCCATCGGCAGGTCTGGAGGCGTCCCATGAAAAATAAACCAACACGTGTTCTGATCATAAATCTTATCTTGGCAATTATCGTATGCATCGGTGTTTTTTCAATACAAACAATCAATATGGAGCAGAAAAGTGCAAAAACAATGAATGAAATCGGCGAAGCGTATATGTCGGGAATGAGCGATCAGATTACACAGCACTTTGGTACAATTATGGAATTGAAATTAGAGGAGGTAGAATCATTTTCTCAAGATGTGCTGGAGAGTTCGGACGGAGATGATGAGATACGGCAAATGTTGATCAACCATGCGGAAAACAGAGAATTTGACAGTATTGCATATTATATGGATGATGGCACTTTTGACATGATATATGGCAATCAGATTGTATTGTCCGATTCTTATTTTACTATTTTTCTGGAAGCGATAGAGGACGGAGAGGAGAAAATTGCATTAGGCGCCGATGATATAGGTAATAAGATTATTTTGATCGGAGTTCCGATGTCTTACCAGACAGAGGGCGGAAAACAGAGTGTTGCATTGGTGGCCGGATTTTCCGCCAATCATATTGCGGAGTTCTTTTCGGCGGGTTTAGATGAGAATATGTTTTATACTGTGATTCGTCGAAACGGTGAAATTGTTGTTCAAAATGATAAAGAAGAATATGACAATTATTATGTGAAAGTTCAAAAGCACTGGGAGGAAGGAACAGGAGGAACACAGCAGGATTTAGACGAATACATGGAGGGACTGGAAGTTGCCATGTATCAAAATACAGACTATGCAAGAGAACTTGTTTTAAAAGAGGGAAGGCGTCGGTTGTATTGCAAAACACTGCCATATTCGGAGTGGTATCTGATACTGTCAATGCCATACAGTATGCTTGATGCGTCTGTTGAAACCCTTAATACGGAGTGGATACGCACGGCGCTTTATAACAGCATTATTATTATCTTTTTATTGTTAGTGGTATTTTTTATCTATTTTTATATGATGCATGAGCAGATGAAAAAGGTAAATGAGGCAAGACATGCGGCAGAGCGCGCAAGCAGGGCAAAGAGCGAGTTCCTTTCCAATATGAGCCATGACATCCGCACACCGATGAACGGTATTATAGGAATGACGGAAATTGCCATATCAAATATCGGAAACAGTAAAAAAGTCGAAGAATGCCTGCGCAAGATATCTGTGTCGGGCAAACATTTGCTTGGATTGATCAACGATGTTTTGGACATGTCCAAGATTGAAAACGGTAAAATGGTACTGTCAGTAGAGCAGATCGCATTGCCGGAATTAATGGAAAGTGTAATGAGTATTGCGGTTCCAGCGGCGCGTGCAAAAAAACAGCGTATTGACCTGCATCTTTATGATATTTTGACGGAGAATGTATGGGGGGACAGTGTACGACTATGTCAAGTTATGATCAATCTTTTGGGAAATGCAGTTAAATTTACGCCTGAAAATGGAATTATCCAGCTAAACCTGCATCAAGAAGTATCGCCAAAGGGAGAAGATTATGTCCGGGTTCACATTCATGTTATTGATAACGGAATTGGTATGAGTCCGGAGTTTCAGAAGAAACTTTTTGAGGCTTTTGTGCGTGAGGATAATGCCCGCGTTCAGAAAGCACAGGGCGCTGGTCTGGGTCTTAGTATCACAAAGTATATTATGGATTCGATAGGCGGTACGATTTTGGTGAAAAGTGAACTGGGAAAAGGCAGCGAATTTCATGTAGTTTTTGATATGGAAATGGCGCCTGCTCCAGAAGCTGAAGCAGAGCTTCCTGCATGGAGAACGCTTGTAGTTGATGATGATGAGGTTTTCTGTGACTGCACACTTGCCACTTTAAAAACGATGGGCATTGAGGCTCAGCCGGCACTGGATGGAAAAACGGCGTTACAGATGCTTGACAAGCAGCACCAGAAAGGGAAGGACTATGAGATCATTATTGTAGACTGGAGACTGCCGGAAATGGACGGCGTAGAGTTGACACGCGAAATCCGGAAAATATATGGCAGTGCACCGCATATTTTGATGATTTCCGCAGCTGACAACAGTGAGTTGGAGGAAAGAGCGCGGCAGGCAGGAGTTGACGCGTTTATTATCAAGCCGTTATTTAAATCGACGTTGTATTATAACTTACATAAAATTATGGAAGATGCGGACAATGCAAATGAAACGAACATAAACGAAAGTTTTCACGGAGAACACATTCTTGTGGCAGAAGACAACGATTTGAACTGGGAGATTGCGAATGCGCTGCTTTCAGAATTGGGCTTACAGCTTGAACATGTTGAAAATGGGCAGGCTTGCGTTGATAAATTATCACAGTCGCCTGCAGGATATTATCAAGCGATTTTGATGGATCTTAGAATGCCTGTTATGACGGGATTTGAGGCGGCTGCCGCAATCCGTGCTTTGGAACACGCGAACGCAAAAAGTATTCCGATCATTGCCATGAGTGCGGACGCATTTGATGATGATGTGCAAAAATGTAAGGAATGCGGCATGAATGACCATACGTCGAAACCGATTAATGTTGATAGTGTAGTGCATTTGTTGCGGAAGTATATTGAAAGTTAAGATACGTAAGCGAAAAAACTATTGACAATTCCTGACAGCGATGTTATTATTTATGAG
>JAIEDW010000304.1 GCA_029067805.1 Lachnospiraceae bacterium | reverse complement strand
ACCTACTTCTGCTTCGTCGTAGCCTACTGCTTCGTCTTCTGTCTGAGATTCCTCGTAATCTGCCTCGTCCTCCGGCTGCGATTCTTCATAATGTTCCTCGGCATTCTCGTAAGCATCGCTTGATTCCTCGTAATATTCACCGATTTCACCGTATTCTTCGCCCGTTTCCGCAAAAACTTCGCCGGTTTCATCCGCTCCTGTCTCATCATAAAGTGTCTCGTCGGTCTGTGCCGCTTCAAACGATTCTTCAGCAGACACCTCTTCATTCTGCATCTGCGCAAGTTCCCGATTAATTTCTTCCTGAGGCACTACGCGCGTTGCGCCAAGCTCCTTCGCCAATACTGCCTCAATCTCCGTAACAATCTGCTCGTTGGAACCGGGCAGTACATAAGAAACATCATACTCCTCGCCGTTAGCTGCAACTACCTTCTCTTCGGGCGCACTGTTCGCCGTATTGTTTTCTTCCTTTTCAAGCTCCCCGAGTATTCCGCTCTTTAACGAGTCGTCAAAATTCGCAAAAATCTTGCCTGTCTGTGAAAGAACGCGCTGCTTAATTTCTTCCTGATGCTTTTTGGCATTATCAAGCTTTATGTTCTCCCATTCTAAAAGGACATCATTGATATTCATCTGACCCGTCATAGGTTGGAATACAGGCTCCTCTGCGACTTCCGTATTATAAAGTTCTGTATCCCGATAAACATTTTCCGAATTTTTTTCCATACGTGTATGTTCCTCATTTACACTGCGCTCTGTTGTATCGCGCAGCTCCTTCATATCCAAATCCGCTTTGATTGCCCTCGCATTTTCTCCAGGAACGAAAACCGTTCTAACGGCGCCTGTGTCCGGTCCCGGCGCTGCCTCCGACACATCTTCAAGCATCATTGCCATTTTTCCGGTCTGTGAGGACTCCGGCTCGCAAGCCTCCTCCTCTGCAACTTCCTCTTTTGCGGTTTCTTCTGTCACAGCTTCTTCTTCTGTTGCTTCTTCTTCCTCGACAGCTTTTTCTTCTGCGGCTTCTTCTGTCACAGCTTCTTCCTCAACTATTTCTCCGTCCGCGAGTTCTTCCGCCTGTGTTTCCTCTTGTAAGAACTCCTCTGCAGAAATTTCAAGAATCTCTTTCTCCTGTGGCTCTTCTGCCGCCAACTCCTCCGCTATAGGCTCGCTGTCTTCAAACGCTTCTCTTTCCTCGGCAAAAACATCGTCACTGTCGGAAAAAAGCTCCTTCATTCCTTCCGCTACCACTTTTTGAAGATTGATCGTATTGTACAGACTCATGTCCACATTCGAAGACGGCTGTAAATTATTCGCCATATTTGTTGTATAGTTATTATTCACATCATCTTCGTATATTACAGGATTGTCGCTTCCGTCATAGGTCTGTTCCGTGTAAAACTGATCATTGTAATAAGCATCATTATAATACTCGCCGGAATAGTTGTTTTCTGTATCATTATTTTCTGCATAACTTTCTTCGGCATATCCGCCGCTTTCGTTATATCCGTCATTATCAGTTCCATAAGCGTCATATGCATACGCATCTTGTGTATATGTTTCTTCTATATAATTTCCGTTTGCATCATAGCCGCCGTTTGCATATGCGTCCTGTGTGTATGTTTCTTCTATATAATTTCCATCTGCATCATAACTGCCATCTACATACGCATCTTGTGTGTATGTTTCTTCTATATAATTTCCGTCTTCATCATAGCTGCCATCCGCATACACATCTTCGCCGTAATCTTCCTGTGCATTGCCCAGCATCGCGTCATATTTCTTCTGCTGGCTTTCCGTCAGCGGCATGTGAAGTTTTTTCAGTTCCAACGCCTTCATCACATATGGACCGTGCCCAAACCACAAAACTACCTGGTCGCATTCCTCCGCGCACTTTGTCCCGAGTCCCACTCTGTGATACAGATACGCAAGCTCATATCCCCACTCTTCCTGATAATCTTTCTTTTTTAAATCCTCCAGCAGAGCAATGCGCTCCTCAAGACTTGCCTCCTGCGCTTCCAGAATGCGGTAGTGCAGAATGATCACGCCGTTATCCTTCGGCGCTATTTTTGTATACAGATTGTAATATTGGATTGCCGCCACGACATCATAGAGTTCTATCGAAACCTCGCAGAGATTATACACGACCGTGCGATTTGTCGGGTACTTTTCATACGCAAGCAAAAGAATATCGCGGCAGTCCTCATTTCGCGTATTTTTTTTATATAAATCCGCAATTTTTAAGAGCGTCGAAATATTCTTGACTTTTCGCCAGTCAATCATGTCCGCCACATTCGCGGCTTCCGCATATTTCTCTTTGCTCATTAATTTGTCGATTTCCTCTGAACGAACCCGATATTCATACTTGTCCACGTTTTACCACTCCTAACAACGTCGTCCCCTGTTACCAAAAACATCGCAATTTTTTGAAAAATATACTCTTGTGCCTAAAAATGCCCAGTTTTTTACATTGTCAGTTTAGCATAACTGTGAGTTTATGTCAACGTATTATGTGTCGATTTATGTAAAACAGCAAATCCGTAAGCTGCGCAAACTGCGAAAGCGATAGCGCTTCGCCTCTGATCGTCGCAGACAGTCCCATTGTTTCAAGCGCCGCAAGCGCCTCTTCTTTTTTGATACCTAATTCTGCCGCATTGTTTAAACTGTTTACAAGCGTTTTTCTGCGCTGGTTAAACGCCGCATGTATAATGTCAAACATTTTCTTCTCATCTTTTACCGAAACGGGCGGTTTCGCATAGCGCGTCAGTCTTATTACAGCGCTGTCGACATTTGGCCTCGGAATAAAGCAGCTTGCCGGAACGGTCATCATCATTTCCGGTTTCGCGTAATACTGCACTGCAAGCGAAAGCGCGCCGTAATCCTTCGTGCCGGCGCCTACCTGCATACGCTGCGCAACTTCTTTTTGTACCATGATGGTAATGCTCTCGAGCGGCACCTTCTTTTCAAACAGACCCATGATAATCGGCGTCGTAATATAATAAGGAAGATTCGCAACCACCTTGATTGGTTTTCCGTTGTTTTTTTCCTGTACGATCGCATTGATATCCACTTTTAAAATATCGTCATTGATCAATGTTACATTATTATAGGAAGAAAGTGTGTCGTTTTGCAAAATCGGAATCAGTTTTTTATCAATCTCCACTGCGATCACTTCTCTCGCATTTTCGCACAGATACTGCGTCATGGTGCCGATACCCGGTCCGATTTCAAGGACGCAATCTTCTTTTGTCACCTCTGCTGCCGAAATAATTTTTTCAAGTATATTTGCGTCAACCAAAAAGTTTTGTCCAAATTTTTTTTGAAAATTAAAATTGTATTTTTGCAATACTGCTATGGTATTTGTCGGATTTCCAAGTGTCGCCATAAACGCTTCCTCTCAAAATGAATTATACATTTTTTATTCACAACAAAACATGACACTCATGTCATATTTTGTACATTTTTTTCGCATTATCTGCTGTGATTGCAATCACCTCATCATACGAAATGCCTTTTATCTCCGCAATCTTCTGCGCTACATACGGCAAATTAAGCGATGTGTTTCTCTTTCCCCTGTTCGGTACGGGTGAAAGATACGGGCTGTCCGTTTCAAGAAGAAGGCACTCCATCGGAACAGCCTCCACGACTTCCTTCATCTTCTTTCCGTTTTGGAACGTGACGACACCCCCTATGCCGATATAAAATCCCATTTTTACATAATCAAGCGCCATTTCGGGACTATAAGAATAGCAATGAACTACGCCTCCTATTTCCCCCGCATTTTTTGCAGCCATAATGTCAAATGTATCCTTCGCGGCATCTCTCGAATGAATGATCACAGGTTTTTTCATTTCCCGCGCCAAATCAAGCTGACGCTCAAACCAAAATTTCTGCACGCTGCGTTCCACGTTATCCCAATAGTAATCGAGTCCGATTTCACCGACCGCAACCACTTTTTCCAAAAGGCATTGCTCTTTTAACCACAAAAAACTCTCCTCGTCAAGATCTTCTGTATCACTTGGGTGCACGCCCGCCGCCGCATAGATAAAAGGATATTTCTGTGCAAGCGCTATACTTGCCGCTGTGCTTTTTAAATTCGCCCCTACATTTACAATGTATTCTATTCCGTTTTCCTGCATAACGGACAAAAGCATATCCCTGTCTTCATCAAATGCCTCATCATCATAGTGCGCATGTGTTTCAAAAATCATTTTAATTATTCCTCTTAATTTCTTGATGTTTGTTTTGCGTTTTTACAAAATGCTTAAATTATCAGATTATAGTCACTATATTATGTAAAATTTTTTTATTTTTTTATTTGTATAAAAATTTTGTAAAATTTTTTTAAAAAAAGGTGTTGACACGTATTTGTTTCAATGATATAGTATTTATTGTTCGGTAGACAAGTCGCCGTACAAAACAAAGGACAAGCACCGCTAGCTCAGTTGGTAGAGCACCTGACTCTTAATCAGGGTGTCCAGGGTTCGAGCCCCTGGCGGTGCATTGAAAGCACTGTTTTTGAAGCTTAAGCTTTGGGGATGGTGTTTTTATTTTTGCAATTTCATCTTCAATATCAACAACGAAACCATTATAAAGCATATCATTATAGCTGTCAAATCCGTGCTGTAAACTTACTATTTCTAAGTAATCTTCACACAAAACCGCCATTATTCCAATCACACTCACATACACTTTTACACGACCATATTTGCAACCATGAAAAAAATATAGTATACTTCCTTCCATAGATATAAAACCAAATATTGCTCGCGGGAATAAACATACAACGGAGATGATCACCTTGAAAACAATACTGATTATTGATGACGATATCCACATCGGAAATATGCTTGAAGAAACGCTTACCAAGGAAGGATACCGCGTTTTGCGCGCGTATTCGGGAACGGAGGCGTTGTTTGTCCTGTCCGACACAAGCGCAAAACCGGATTTAATATTGCTTGACCTGATGCTGCCGGGATTAAACGGTGAGGATCTTCTTCCGCAGATAAAGGGAATACCCGTCATTGTGGTAAGTGCAAAAATTGATATTGACAATAAAGTAAACTTACTTCTCGGCGGCGCCGTCGATTATATAACAAAGCCGTTTCACACAAAAGAGCTTCTTGCGCGAATCGCGATACACCTTCGCAGTACAAAACAAAGTGCTTCTGCGGCATCTCTTTTAACATTCGATGATATTACGCTCAATACAGATACACATATCGTTTCCGTAGGTGCCTTTGACATAAAATTAACAAGGACAGAATATGCCATTCTAAAACTCCTTATGCAAAATCCGACTCAAGTCATTACAAAATCGCTGCTTTTGGAGCATATCAGCGAGGACACCCCCGATTGCACAGAAAGTTCCCTGAAAATGCATATCAGCAATTTGCGAAAAAAACTCCGTGAGGGGAATGATAAGGATTATATCGAAGCTGTCTGGGGCATTGGTTTTAAACTGCGCACAGAATAAATCTTTACCGTTTCTTTACCCTTTTCTTTACCGCTTTCTTTACGATTCCCTGATAGAATGCCTGTATCA
>JAIEDW010000303.1 GCA_029067805.1 Lachnospiraceae bacterium | reverse complement strand
GACATACTTCCGACATTGTGCAATCTCTTTGACGTGGAATGGGACTCCAGACTTTATGTGGGAAGGGATGTGTTCTCAGATGCTATCCCGCTTGTTTTCTTTGGAAATTATGACTGGAAGACTGACTTAGGGCATTATAGTTCATCCGAGAATATTTTCACGCCGACAGATGAAAATGTCGTTATTCCGGAAGATTACGTAAAGCAGATATCCAGTATGGTGAGAAATAAAATGACATTTTCCAAGTCTGTGCTCAGCTATGATTATTATACGCATGTTTATGGGGCGGTATCGGAGTAATAAGGCGGATAGAAAAATTAGCACTTACCTCTTTCAAATGAGAATTAGATTGACAGTATGAAATCCTCATGATATAATGCCTACTATACCGATGGGTATTGTAGTAATAAAACTGAAAGTGAGGAAAAAGAATGTCAGCAATTCAATTAAGCCTATGTCGATGTTTTACATAAAATAAGCAATCATTAAATCCAGAATAAAAAATAGAAAAGGAGTATTAGACTTGGGACATACAGATTATCATTTTGAGACAAAACGTATCCATTCCGGATATTCATCAGAAGAACATTTTCATTCGGTAAATGTGCCGATTTATCAAACAGCAGCCTTTGATCTTGACGATATAGACCGTGCGAGAAGGCTGTGGACGGGCGCTGAGTCAGGAGGTATTTATTCTCGTGTAGGAAATCCTACAGGAGCAATCCTTGAAGAACGCATTCGTGATCTGGACGGCGGATCTGCGGCAGTAGCGTTGTCCTCTGGTATGGCAGCGATTGCCTACACGATTTTGCTTCTTGGCGAAGGAGGCGGTAACATTATTTCCACATCTTCTCTGTACGGCGCAGCACAAGAATCTCTGACACATTTCTTCCCTAAATTTGGCGTCAAAACTAAATTTGTGAAGAACAGGGATGATATCAGTGAATATGAATCGCTGATTGATGAACATACCAAAGCTATTTATCTCGAAAGTATCAGCAATCCGAATATAGAAATTTACGACTTTGAGGCGATTGCCGATGTGGCTCACCGGCATGGAATCCTTTTGGTGGTGGACAACACCATTGCAACCCCGTATTTGTTTAAGCCGTTTGATCATGGCGCTGATATTATAGTTTATTCCGCAACAAAAGGACTGAGCGGACACGGTAACGTTATCGCAGGACTTGTGGTCGAAAAGGGTGATTTCGTCTACAGCAAAGAACGTTTCCCTCAGTTCCATGAAAAATCGCACAAAATGCGCGACTTAAACGGAAATCCCCGTACACCTTTGGAATTCGCACCGACTTTTCCGTTTATTGCACAGCTCAAGATTTTCTATCTCGAATTTATAGGCGCGATACTTAGTCCGTTTGATGCGTATCTCGCGTTACAGGGACTTAGCACACTGACAGAAAGGCTTGATAAGCAAATTGCCACGGCCAGAAAACTGGTTACTTACCTTGAAAACCGTAAAGAGGTCGAGTGGGTCAGACACCCGTTTGCAACAGGCAATCCTTATAAAGCATTGGCGGATAAATACTTCCCTAACGGAGCCGGAGCAATTCTATCCTTCGGATTTGGCGGGACACGGCAGCAGACCAAAGAATTCATTCATGCGTTAAATATTATTTCGTATCATGTAAATATTGGAGATGTTCGCACACTAATTGCTAATCCGCCTGAAACAACACACTCTGAACTTCTTCCGGAGTTACGGGAGCTGGCAGGTATTCCCGATAATCTGCTGCGTATTTCAGTTGGTTTGGAAAACGTGGATGATCTTATTGCTGACTTGGATCAGGCATTCAACAAAGTATTTGCGGGGGATAAAAAATGAGTAAAGAATTTAGCGGAAAGACGATTTTTATTACTGGCGCTGCAAAAGGGCAAGGTCGGGCGGTTGCACTTGCATTTGCAAAAGAAGGCGCAAACATTATCGCTTTTGATTTGGGTGAGACGATACCATACCCCGCGTATAACCGTTCTTCCAACGCGGATTTGGAAAATCTGAAGGATGAAGTTGAAGTACTTGGCGCGAAAATCGTGATATACGGTGGAGATGTTCGCAAGGCAGACCATGTGAAAGAAGCAGTCGAGCGCGGCATTGATGCCTTTGGGAAAATTGACATTCTGTTTAGCAACGCGGGTATTGCGGCATATGGCCTGTCGCACGAGTTGGAAGAAGATCAGTGGGATGCCGTGGTCGATATTAATCTGAAAGGTGGTTGGTTGACCTCAAAATATGTGATTCCTCATATGATTGAACAAAAAAGCGGTGTTATTATTTATAATTCGTCAATTGCAGGACTTCGCGGAATGAATCGGATGTGTCACTACGCAGCATCCAAGCATGGTCTTGTCGGCCTTGCGCGGTCACAGGCGATTGAGCTTGCACCACACGGCATTCGTGTTATTACCTTGCATCCAACCGGAGTAAATACACCAATGAATGACGGACTTGCGGAACTTGAGGGGACAACACCTATTGAAATTGCGGAACGTTCTGCGGGTAATCTGCTGCCTGTTCCGTGGGTTGAAACAGAAGATGTAGTCAATTCTGTAAAATTCCTTGCGAGTGAAAAAGCAAGATACATTACAGGCAGTCAGTTTGTACTAGACGCCGGTCTGTTAACCAGATAATTATTTACAACGTTTTATATTTTCAATTTGAAAGGAAGATTATTATGGCTTATATTTCACAACTCACATATGAAAGCGCACCCGCTGAGACAAGGGTGCAGATTGACGAATGGGTCAAAAACCACGGCCCGCTTACAAATATGAAATGGACACTGGTTCATTCTTTACCTGCATTCCATGCACTGATGGAGTGGTTTCCGTTGGAAGAAACAATCGAAAAGTTCTTGGGTGAACGTGCCGTCAACTTTTTCTGTTATGCGATCTCTACCGAAAACGACTGCCTGCTGTGTAGCACGTTTTTTACAAAAATCTTAAAGGATTTAGATATTGATTTTGAGACCTTCGAGTTTACCGACGAAGAACGTGTACTCATTGATTATGGACGCGCTATTGTTGAGGACGCAAACAATGTTCCACCGGAAATTTTTGATCGGTTAAAAAGCTATTGGAACGAGGAACAGATTGTTGCCATTACCGCTTTTGCCACGATTATGATTGCAACCAACCTGATAAATAAAGTTTTGCAAGTAGAACTGGACGACGAACTGTTGCCATATACCAAACAATGATAGTTAAATTGGCAGTTGCGTCGCGGTTAAATGAATCATTAACAAAGCATGACTTTTGGGACACCCTCGTTTCTTTTAAGTACTTGTTTTATGATGTGCCGTGAATGCCTGTTTTATGGGATTTGCGGCATATTTTATTGTTTATCTGAGTTCGTCAGAGGGCGTGGTTTTTGATGAATTTGGTGTAGTGGATGGAATGCATCAAAAACGAATAGAGAGGGATTTAGTAGTTTTTATATATGTAATTTAACTTGTGGGGTTAATTTCTTTTGTTTCC
>JAIEDW010000302.1 GCA_029067805.1 Lachnospiraceae bacterium | reverse complement strand
GTGCTATATGATAGATCTCACCTGTTTCAATCATGCTGTCTCCCTCATTTCGTTTTCAATTCTTACCGCATTTCCTGAAATATCACTGGTGTCCGGCGTGGCTTTGCTTGTACAGATTGCCTCATATGCGGCCCTGATGCTGCTTGACTGCTTATGCGCATTGTATGCAAGGATACACTCGGACTGTCTTGCCCGTGTGAGTCCGACATAATACATACGCTTTGCTTCTTCCATACCAGCCTCATGTTCATTGTACAGCAGTATCACATTATCAAATTCAAGACCTTTGGCGCTGTGGATGGTACTGGCTACAAAATTATAACGGCTTGTATCCTGTTCTTTTTTCTGCTGGTTCCTCATGCTTGTAAGCCGCAGCTTCAATGCATTCTTCTCTATTTCATGATCGATGAGCGTCTGAAATGCGTAATCTGTGAAATCCTTCAATGTGATCACACCGTTTTGTAGCACCATATCTTTCGCTGCAAGTCCGTCCCTGTTCTTTGTCATCCATTCAGAAATACTCTTTTTCAATGCAGCGTCGGCATTGTCATTATATACCCCAATCTTTTCCTTATTGCTAAGGATATGGCGCATTATTTCCACGGTCGCATCATTTCCTGCCTTATGTGTATAATCATTCCCCATCAGGCGTATGTATTTCGAGAAAAATGTCTGCTGGTAGTTCTTTGCAGGAACGATATTGATAAATGAAGCCTGTGGAAACATGATCCTGATCATCTCCTCAAAATTTTTAATGTCACATCTCCTGTACGCAAGAAATGTCACCTGTTCATTGTTCGTAAGTTTTTCCGTGATCCAGTCCTTTATCTCCAGCAGCATGTTCGGCATATACTCTTTTAACTTGCTCATTCCCGGAAGGCTGCTGTATGTAACTTTCACATCTTCCTCAAAAGGTCTTGTATTAAAGTCATTGGCATGGAGCTGGATCTTGGCATATTGGTTTGCCTCAATGTTCGTGAGCATCAGATTTGCAAAGTCAAGGATATTCTGGTTTGACCTGTAATTTGTCTGCAGCTGCATGCATTCAAATACTCCGCTCATTTCGAGACAGTTCAGCGCTTTTGGATTTGATGCCCGGAACTCATAAAGGGTCTGTGAACAGTCTCCTACAAGATATAAGCTTGCCTTATGCCTGATCACATAATTGATTATGTAGATAAACTCAAAAATGGAATTATCCTGTACCTCATCCATGATTATATGCCTGCACAGCGACGTATTCTCTATGAGACGGTCGGCTGCATGATAACAGATTATAGATTCCAATTCAAGTGTTGTCTGGTTTATGCTGTCAAGCAGATCAATCAGTTCTGTAAAATGACTGCCGGCAATATACGATAACGCCACAAGCCCGGCATTTGTATTATCCTTCATTTTTTCAAATGCCCTGATGACATCATGCGCAACCGGGTTCTGTTCCATAAGCTCTGCGTTTGCCTGCAGTACATTTGTGATCGTATCCGGAGTCGAAAGATTGTGCGCATAATTTGTTGAATAGATATCATGGATCATTGATGCGATCGTCTGCGATCTTGCAGCCGGGGCAATCTCTTTGATATGGTTTGCTGCAGCGTTGGTAAAGGATAATACTGTTACGGTTTTCAGGTCTACCCCGCACTGCTGCAGATATTTTAATCTGCTGTTGATCACTGTTGATTTCCCTGTCCCTGCCTGCACGATACAGCATGGCTCGGGAGATGTGATTGCCGTTATCTGCTCTGGAGAAAATTTAATGTCACAGCTCCTCCATGGTACTGGATTGAACGTGATTATGTCTGGCTTGATAGCTTCCAGCATTTCAAGCTTTGCGTTCAGCAGTATGTTTAAATTAGCGTTTGCGGCAGCCTCCAATGCTCCGGGAAATCCCTGCTGGATGCTGTTATAGATATACTTGTAATCTGTAAGGTTTACCGAATAGTTATCCAGTGTACGGCAGAACGTGACAATGATATCCTCATCAGTCCCTGTTTCAAGCATTGCATTCATAATTTTGGGGACCGCCTCGTCCCACAATTCGGCTGTTGCCTGTACTAAGTCATACACCGTCAGCTTGTTTACATACTCATTGACCATGTTGACATCAATATTCGGGGATTGCGCTGTTATCAGGTCAATATCAATGAACAGCGATGAAGTCACGGTCATTTCATATTTTCCATACTCATTTTTACATATGATCCCAATATCATATGAGCAGTATGTACTTTTATACTTATTTTCCAGGTCGGTTGCAAGGATCATATAGTCCATTGTCAGCGACAGATAATATCTTTGTTCCTCCGGGACCGTATCTGGTGAGATACATTCCGCATTACCTGGCAGTTCGTCATATTCGAGTCTGTCCTGTATGTACAGACTTAACGGTATGACTTCAAATACCGATGTCCCGGTTGTAACCGTTACTTTCTTGTACGGATACTGGATCGGGGGCTTTACCACTTTTTTTGCGTCAATGCATGGAAGAAATGCACCGTTTAAGAGTCCCCGCTTCTTTCCTGAAACTTTCAGGTTTTTGCTGAAGAACTGTGGTGATATGATCTTCTTTTTCTGGGAGAATATACTTGCTACTCCCGTTTGTTCATTTTCGTTTAATATAATTGGCATGTTCGTTCATCCTTTCTTTGGATTTCATATTTTGCATTTTTCCATAATAATAGAAGGGCAGGCAATTGCTGCTGCTTACCCTTCCATCAGTCTGTTGTCAATATAGTTACATATCGTTGTCTGTATTGGTCTTGCGCCGAACCGTACATCAAAGCTTTCCTCACATAATGTCTTTAATGCTGAATCAGAAATCTCATCATCCAGCGGAGCGCCTGGCTTTAACCGCTTTATCATCAGGACTTCTTTCCTGTATGTATCTTTCATGATATCCTCATATAGCTCACGTGTAATCTCGTGAAAGGTCAGTTTATGATTAAAGCGGTTTATGAGTGCAAGTTTAAAGTGTTCCGACAGCTCTGACACTGATACACTGTGCTTTTTCCTGTTAAGACCTATCGGATTGCCTGTATCCATCCGTCCTACATTTGTTGTCGCAATGATGATTGATTTGGAGAAATCAATGATTTTTCCATTGTTATTCTTCAGGTATCCTTTTTCAAACACATTCATGAATAAATCCTGCACTGACTTGTGTGCCTGGTCAAATTCATTCAGCTCGATAACCTGATATGGGTTCGTATCAAGGATGTCAAACGGCATTTCTGCGTTTGAATCATATCCCACATATCCGGCCGGCGCACCAATCAGACGGTTGATGCTTGCCTCTGAATAAAATTCAGCCATATTCAGTTTTATCGGCTTTTCATCCGTACAATACCTTGCAATGATATTGGTTACTTCCGTTTTTCCGACTCCTGATGAACCTGTAAACAGAAAAGTAAGCGGACGGCTCATTGGTCTTACATGCATATTCCTGAGCTTGAGGATTTTTATGATCTGCTCAAGGATATCGTCCTGTCCTTTGATATATCCCAGTTCTGAACGGAGTTCGTCCTCTGAAAAATCCCGCGGCTCATTATGCCCTGTCGCAATCTTTAAGGCAGTCCTTATAATCCCGCGTTTGGACAGATTGATGCCGTTAATGGAACGTCCCATATTTTGAATGTTCATATCCGGATCATTCAGCAGCTTATATTTCTCAATGACTGCATTTGCAACAGCGCGGTCAATCAGTGTCACTGCATTATCAGGGCGGTGCGAATCATTAGGACAGTATTCATCGGCTATGTCAACAACATTCCTGCCTAAATTCACATCGTAATTGATCGGCATCTTATAATGACCAGTCAGTTTTTGGACATATGTATTTACAATCTCCAGTGTCTGGTCTTTCGAGAGCTCATCTACAATTACTTTTGTAAATCTTCTCTTGAAAGCCGGATCAGTATCTATGGTCTTTACCTCCTGTGTTGTTGTAGCACCAATAACCCTTATTAATCCCCTGCCCAAAGCGGGTTTCAATATCTGCACAATCTTCTCATACATATGTTCTTTGAACAGCATATGAAACTCATCCAGAAATAATATTGCCCTGTTTCCCTTGTCTGACAGGAAATCAATCAGTTCCCTTACTTTTTCCTCCAGTTCTCCTACCATATTGCTGCCTGCCACAACATCCGAAATCTGCAGCGAGTATATCGTGCAACCGTACAGTAATTCTGGTACTGAAGCGTCCTTTACCTCGATTCTATGTGCCAGTTCCTCAACAATTTTGGTTTTTCCGGTTCCCGCCGGGCCAACCAGCAGTGCATTCGGATGTGATTCACCAATCAATACAGTCATAAGCTGGTCTATTATGGAATCCCGGTACAATGCCGGTGTATGGTCTTTTTTATTTAGATTTTCAAGGATTGACTGTGAATCGGTATTTTCGGGCTGGTTCATCAACCCGGTCATCAGTTCTTTAGGTATATTTGTTATGATCCCAATATGGATATCGCTGTTACTGCCTGCATTATTATTGTTATTTACTTCATCCGTTAAATCAATTACAGCCATGCCATCAATTTCTTCTTTCCTAAAAATTAATTTTTCTGTTTCTGAGGCATAAGGATATGCCTGCATATATTTGGTTCAATATGGTACATGTTCTGGCAGAATTCCTCTGCGTCTTCCTTTACATATTCCCATGATGCTTTTGACGTATCAATCGGGGCATAATATAACTTTCTGGGATAATCCGGCCGTTCATCCGGTGGATAATATGCAAAATCCGTGATCATCAGGCTGATCTCTTTTTTCTTTTGGCAGACTTCATGATATACTGCCACACGACCTCAAAGTTTGTTCCGCCTGTTACTTTGGGCACCTTTTGAAACTGCCGGTATATCTCAGTTATAGTCCTGCCTTTAATTTTCAGTCTGGTGCTTTCCGAAATCACATGGCTGAACGAATTAAAATATAAGTTAACATTTAGCTTTTTTGCCATTGTAATGCATGTCAGGATTGCGTTTTTGTAATTTTCCTCTGAAATCGATGTTGAAGTGTCCAGATACAGGTGGATATCTGGCTTATACTGCAAAGAAATGCTTTTTCCGGGGAGATTGTAATTATCAGGGTTACGCCGGCTCGGCTTCATGTGTGTCGATTTGATCACCTTGGAATAGTTTTCAGACCTGCTCACATTTGCTTCTTTATTTATAATCTTCACAATCTGCCTGGAAAGATCTGCCTTAGTCATTGCAATTTTGCTGAACTGAAAAATCTTCCTCTTTTCTGTATCCTTCTTCTGTTTGTTGAGCAGGGCAGTGTGATTTTTAAGCTTCATCCCAATGATCCTGCTCTGCAGTGCCGCTGCGCTTAACTTCGATATCTGGTTAAGGGAGAGCTGAAAATATGTCTGCTCCAGTGCAGATTTTATAGTGGATACATCCCGCACGATTTTATTTGATGGCGCCTTTGCAATATTTTCAACATTCATGAAAAGGATGCACTTAGGTACCAGCAGGTTATTGACGCTCGGTGCAACGATCCCGCATTCACCCGGGTTCTGCTGTGCAAACATCATTGAATACTTCATGACCAGCCGCTCAAAAGAATATGCATCGCATCCCTGTTCCATGGTATTTCTGAGAATAACACCGTCTATCAGTTTCGGCTTCATTTTTTCAAAATCAGCAAACTTCCTTATGGTATTTATATCCAGTTTTGCAGACAGACTGCTTACTTTGTTCTTAATAAAATCCATATATCTGTCATAAGCAGTTTCATTTCGGAAATAAAATATAGGATGCGGCTCATTGATATAAAAATATGCATTTACACAAAGCCCATCTTCATCCCTGTTTTTCAGATACTCCTTACAAGCATTTTTTATGTCTGATGGGACATAAATGACGGTACTTGATGGTATGGGCGCATTTACGGAAGCATTTGCCTGTGATATGAACACCTGTGATGCACGCAGTCCGTTTCTGTAACTCTGAAGCGTTTGTTCCCATATATCATTTATAGTCTTATTCAGTTCATATTTGATCCTTGCCTCAATAGCATCCGCAAGGATCAGTCCGGCAAGCATGTCTGGTGTCACCTGATCTCCATTTTCATCAGCTGCTGTAACATTTTTCCCAGATCTGTAGATCGGATCTATTATAGATACTGCATTTTCAATCAGCTGCCTGTTATCCAGCGCTTTGCTTACATCATCAATATAAAACGGTGTAAGCCTTACCCTGTTGTTGTTTTTAAATTTTATCTTCATTTTCTTTTTCCTCCTGTGGCTGGTAAAAACTGCACATTGATCGCTGTTCACAAGATGAGATCTCCTGTTGTTCACACTTTGCATAAATCGGGCAGTCTTCCCATACTTCACATGTTGTACATAAACAACCTTCACACATTTTTAAGCTCCTTCACATATTTTCATGAATACTGGTTACAGGTATGGGACAGTTCATCATCCCATACCTGGCTAATCCCCTTATTTTTTATCAGAAACCGAGCATAGACATTACCTGGGCCATTTTGCAGTTCATTGAACATATCGCCGCATAGTTTACATCATTTATCTGGTGGCTGTTCCCAAGCGTCGATAGCGTCTGTGTGTCCCTGGAATTTAAGGAACTGATTGCCGGGGCAAGACACTCAAGGACTTTTGTATTATCCCTATTGTCATATAGTGTATATACGAAAAGCTCTGATTTCTCATCATTGCTCAGGGTTGCGATAAAATTGTTCAGGTCATCTCTTGAAGAATATGTGATCATTTCCAGATATTTAGCAGGTTCAGTAAGGGTAATATTCTAGCTCTGCTGGGCGTTCTGTGTCTGGCTGCACAATGTATCAAATATCTCCTGCACAAGTGCAAGGGAAAACGGCGTCTCCCCGCTGTGGGCCACAACTGCCTCATATAACAGGCTATTGTCATTTCCTGTCATCGTATTGAGCATCCCGATCAGCTCATGATCAGTGCATTCATTTAACCAGTTTGATACAGACGTGATCGTCCTGGGAACCGTCATCTGCTCCATGTTTTCATCATCATAGTCAATTTCATAAGCTGCATTATCTTTCTCATCTCCGTCCTTGTTTTCGGTATCATTTGCTGTAATGCACACTGCATCCTGCACAATACTGTCAGGATGTTTTTTAAGTACTGCCGAGACATATTTGTTGAGGCCAGGATTGGCATTCATGAACGTACTTACATCGGGTTCCACATGGTACATGACAAACCTGGTAACTGATGCTTTGTCAAGCGAGCACACATTACCTTTATCATTACCGGCAATGATGACTTTCAGGTTGTCAGGTATGTCCCGGTCGCCAATACTCCGCAATGTTGGGATCGACAGTGCCTCAGAGGTTACGTCCGGTGTCGTTCTATTGATCTCATCAAGGAATAAGATCGGTGTTTCATCAGCATGTTCAAGGGCATAATCAATTGCTTTCCTGATCACAACATGGGGATAAAACACCTGGGCATAATCCTGTTCTCCCTTATCATTTGTTCCCACGGGCACCAGACGGCATCCTGTAAGGTCAGCTTTTTCCGCAAGCTGATTAACCGGAAGCGTGAAACATTTTGTATTGAGTTTCTGCGCAAGGCTTTCCACCCAGCTTGATTTACCAATTCCGGGATCGCCGACCAGCATTGGTACACAGTTGTTTTTAATGTCCTTTTCTACGATTCTCGTTAGATTTTCAAATTTCATACTTCTTTTCCTCTCTTTTAATAATTTTGAGTATTCTCCAAAAAAGACCGTCTGTGGAACACAGACAGCCTTTGAAACATTTTTTATTATCCCACTCTCTTCTGAAGGTCCAACAGCCTGTTAAGTGCATATATATCCAGCTGTTGTATCCCGCCCTTTTCATCTGCATCATCATATACGGGACTGCATAATACATGGCTTATATACATTCCATCATTCTGGATGATCACGCCTGCAGGTACTTCTGACACAGTATACTTTTGTAGGAGCTTCTGTCCCTCGGACTGTCTTGATGCCACCCAGTAAATATTTTCTTTTCCGGCCACTTCTGCTTTCAGGCAGTCATAAATAGCTTCACAATCACCGCATCCAAATCTGTAATATATGAGGATATTTCCCGGCTGGTCAAGGTCATCGCTTCTGTCCGTAACAGGAGAATTCTGTATCGCCTGGATTGTCCGCAACACTCCAAACTTCTGCAATGATTCCATGTCAGCACCATGTGTATATGCAGCCACAGCTATTACCATATATGGAATAAATAATAAAGTGGAAAATAACGCCAACATCATTTCAATCCTTTTGGACTTTGGCTGTAGTTTCCTTTTATTTTGGAAAATGCCTATCAAAGAAATGATAGCTGTTAATGCAGTGCCTGTTAATATGTATACCAATTTATTGCCTCCCCGTATAATCTCCTGAAAAAAAGATGGCAAAGGATTACCTCTGCCACCCTAAGTTTACGTGTTTATGCAATTCCTCTCATAACTGCAGTCCTGTTCTGCTGCTGTCCTGGTGCTCCCATTCGAACCATAGGGCTGACAGTTGCCTGATTCATCTGTGGATTTACATTCCTGTTTACATTTCTCTGTGGCTGCGTTGCTGCTCCATAAGCATTCTGTCCGGCTGCGCTCCTGTTTACATTTGCCTGCTGCTGCATTGCTGCACCAGGAATGTTCTGTCTGGCTGCGCCTCCAGCCTGCCTTACCCCGTTATTGTCCATGACGCCCTGGGGTGCAGTATTATTCATTGTTGCAGCAACAGGCACGGTATTATCTGCTCCATAATACAGCGCTGGATCAAATGGCATCTCCCCTTCAATCGGAAGTGTTTCAACAGGGCTCTCCGGAATATTGGCAAAACCGTCAGATACATAGGCATTATTGTCAACTACTGCCTTATCTGACACTGACTGCGGCATTGAAGCATTCTGCGCCTTATCTGCATTGGGTGCAACATATAATACTCCCTGGCTTGCAAGCACCTCTGCGAGTGAGTTAGGCTCATAATATCTGATCGGCTCATCGATGAGGACATAATCAATGCCTACTCCTACACCAGCGGCTGTATCAAAAATTCTTGCACCAACTGTTACGGTTAATCCCGTATCCAGCTCATGCTCTAACGGGTGCGCTTTGTCTGCAATCCCCTGTCCGGCAAGTCCGGCCCCTGCATATACAGAATATGCTACCGGTGGAAGGTTCCGACTCTTACTGGTAGCATAATACTTTACTACATTCGTCGTCTTTGCTGGCTTAAATCTCTGCTGCATGATCATCACGACATCCTGCGGCAGGGTTTCCGGGTTCAGTATCCTGGGATTGTCAAGTGTGAGCTGGCAGTATGGTTTATTGCTGGGTCTGCCGCCATGCTCCTGCGCCCTTTTATTGGCTGCTATCAGTTCTTCACCTTCATACATTCTGGTAATATGTGAAAAACTTACTTCTCCCCGAATATTAACTGTGATTGGTGCATACTTTCTCAAATAATCTAAATTACTGTTCATTTTTTGTTCTCCTTCTGTTTCTTTTTTTGTTCGATTTTGTTCCATATTAAGTTTTGATGGGTGTTATCCCGTTTTATTTCAACCATGATACAAACAAGTATTCTAATCCAATTCATTTTATTTTCCCATTAATCGGTTGATTTATACTTTATTTTGTGGTAGATTAATTCTATCACATCATTTTCACAATTACAAAGTATTTATTTCATGTGATTATAGGAGGTTTTAATTATGGATAAGAATAATTTCAAAAATACCTGTGTTTTTGCTGCATGTGGTGTCATCTGCGTTACACTTCTTGGCATATCCACAATGTCTTATGCAGACAGCATGTATACATCTGATACAGATACCCTTAATATCGAATTAGATGATAGCCTGTATAATGGTTTACTCTCACTGTCATTATCTTCTGATAACCAGGACAGTCCTGGTATAGACAATCTTTATGTCTTTATCAATGGAAAGGAATATCCTGTCATTGAAAACGAGGACGGCCAGCTTGTCGCACAGAATGTTATACCTGATGAATCTTTAAATACCACAGCTGATATACCTCTGACCGATACCGGGTCGTCACGATATTCTGTTGATGCAGATGGCAACAAAGTATATCATATTATCTGGGGTGATACTTTATCAGAACTTGCTGTAGAATTTGGTAACTCTGTAGATGAACTTGCTGTTTACAATCATATTCCTGATCCAAACCTGATCTATGCGGAAGATGACTTATACCTCCCCAGATAAATGGGAAGATAACCTTAAAAATACCTGGATTTATGAATCTTCGCTCTCCATGTCATCAAATTTCGTAATGATTTTGTCAACGAGTCCGTATTCCAGTGCTTCCGCTGCAGATTTCCAGTTATCACGTTCTGTATCCTGTGACACTTCTTCATATGTCCTGCCGCAATTTTCAGCAAGGATAGAGTTTAATACTTCTTTTGTCCTGCTGATATGTTTTGCCGCAATCTCAATTTCGGTCGCCTGCCCTTTTGTGCCGCCTAATGGCTGATGGATCATCACTTCTGCATGGGGTACGATATATCTTTTGTCTCCTGATGATAAGAGGATTGAACCCATGCTTGCAGCAAGCCCGATGCAGTAGGTGTAAATCTTACTCTTTACCAGCCTCATTGTATCCAGGATTGCCAGCCCTGCTGTCACGGAACCACCAGGGCTGTTGATATAGATATGGATTGGCTCATCTTTACCTAATGAATCCAGATATAAAAGCTGTGCCATGACAACTTCTGGCATTATATCGTTTATCTCACCTGTCAAAAGTATGATATTGTCGTCCAGCAGCCTTGACGCAATATCCATTGCCCTCTCGCCATCATTTGTTTTCTTGATGACCATTGGAACTGTATTCATTGTAATGTTCTCCTTCCTTTTTTGCTATTGGTTTTAGTCATAGACCTCCTTCACCATGGAAACCGAGTCTGATAAGACTCGAAAGAATGAGAAAACCTGGAGGAAAAAAGAATGATTTAAGAAGCTGCTTTTTGTTTCTGAAGATCAACCGTATATCTGATCGCATCAAGTAATCCCTGCTGTGTACTGTTTTTCTCGTCAAGTATCTGCAGTATTTTTTCATCTATTGTGTCACTGCAGACAATATGGATGATCGAAACTGCATGGTCTTGTCCCTGCCTGAATATCCTGGAATTAGTCTGGAGATATTCTTCCAGGTTCCATGTGAGCGTATACCAGATCAGGATATGGCCGCCTTCCTGAAGATTAAGACCGAATCCGGCACTCGCCGGCTGGATCAGCAGCATCCTTATCTTTTTTTGATTCCATGCATGGATTGTTTCAGGTTTTCCGTCAAATACAACGGCATCCTTGAAATGATCTGTGATTGCAATGACATCGGTCCTATAATGATACGCCACAAGCAATGGTGATTGTTCATTATCATATATGTATTGGAGCTGTTCTATCTTTGCTTCGTGTATTTTTACATAGTCATGTACCGCATTCGTATAGACTATTCCGGAAGCTATCTGGGCAAGTTTTGAAACGAGTACTGCCGGATTAACTGCCTTGATCAGCGCATCTTCAATAAAAATCTTTGAATCCTTTACCATCTTTATGTAAGTCTGATACTCTTTAAGGGACATATATGCCCTGACAGTCTTATAGACAACTGGCGGAAGTGTCAGATTCGAATTATCAAGGGATACCACGATATCGCTTATTTTATTATAAATCCTCTGTTCCGCCCCAATTGTCGGAATCCACTCTGTTACCTTGTTCCTGATAGTCTTCCATGCCATGAAGTATTTCTGGTGATATTCATACATTGTCCTGCCTAGTCTCTGACCAGAATCCAGCAAAGCTATCAGGCTCCAGAGGTCGTCAAGTCCGTTCGGTGCCGGCGTTCCAGTCAGTCCTATCAGACGTTCCGCATATGGCATGATATCAATGAGACTTTGTGTCCTCTTTGAATCAGGATTTTTAAAAGACTGGTATTCATCAACAATAAGCATTGGGAAACACCATTCTGTTCCGAAATATCTTACCATTTGTGACAGCAGGTCCCGTGATATAAAATACATTGTCGGTGGTGCAGTTTTTGCCTCCTCAAAAAGAATCTCTCTTTTTGCTTTTGTCAGCTCACTTCCCTTATCATCTATGAGAAATGATTTATACCTGATGTCAATGTCTATCTTATTCATTTCATCGATCCATGAAGAACGTGCAATTGTCTTCGGTGCGATGACAAGACAGTGATACTGCATCCTGTTGGTGATCACAAGTTCACATACTGTCGCAAGCGCTATCCGTGTTTTTCCAAGCCCCATCTGCAGGAACAGACCGCATTTTGGAGTATTTACGCAAAAGTCCACAAGCTCCTCCTGGTACCCATGCAGCCCAAATAATTGTGATAGAATTTTATTCATACTCTTTTCCTCGCTAAAATTATATTTTTGACTATAAATGAGCAAATTTAAAAAATTGCACAATAAGATTATGCTACTAAAGCCAAAATTTCCTCAAAACAGATGTG
>JAIEDW010000301.1 GCA_029067805.1 Lachnospiraceae bacterium | reverse complement strand
CAAACTATGAAAGATTATATTGAGGAACGAGCCATCAATATTGCTATGTATATTATTGATAATAATACGACTGTGAGGCAGACGGCAAAAGCGTTTGGCGTATCGAAATCAACCGTACATAAAGATGTCACCTCACGCCTGATGCAAGTTAATCCTACACTTGCAAAGCAGGCGCGCGCCGTGCTTGATGTCAATAAATCGGAGCGTCACATAAGGGGAGGACTTGCTACGCGCGAAAAATATCTTCACAAGGCATAGCAATACGATTCTCCACAGTAAGAATCGACGTGTGCATAAAAAGGAGTATCCCGGATTTCCGGAGTACTCCTTTTCGTGTCAGATTGTTTCATTATATTAATTTAATTAATTTTTAGAAATGACAGAACCTCACTTCACAATTTCTCCACTGCAAAGAACAAACTGCCTGCCCTCCTTGCTCTCAATCCTTAAATTGCGAATATTACTTTCATTGTCCGGCACATCTACGTTTAAAACATGATTGACTGTGTCAATCTGATAAATTAATCCGTCAAACATAGTCGCGCTTAGAATCAGATTGAATGCAGCATTGATATCGTTATTCGCTATAATATGCATATTAGGATAAATAATACCTCCGATGTCTATACTTACTCGATATAGATTCCCATATGTAGAACCACCAAAACCTGACAATAGAACTTTTTCTTTTACAAGCTCTGCTCCCATATCTGATGTAAGAATGTCTTCTTCATCTGTCCATACCGGAATATATGCTCCTGTATCCAATAACGCTGTCAGTCCGTTCGCCAAAAGCACGACCGGTCGTTTGTATTTTTTATCTAAGTTTAAACTAAATTGTTTCATAACATTCCCACTGCCCCTAACTGCAAATGTCCTTCCGGATTCGTATGACGCGATACAATCTCGCCTTTTAAAACCATTCTCGTCAGTTCTCCCTTAGTTTTATCCGTATATTTTACAACAGCAGATTCTACAGAAATTCCATCATCATCCATATACTTAACATCTGTCAGTCCTACCCATTGATCCGGATATTTCTCTTGAATCTGCTCCCATGTTAATCTCACTGCCATAAATTCACTTCCTTTATCAAATGATAAACACCCTACTTCCAGACTGTCAAGATCATCGTTATTACTATTTTACCACTGAAAAATCTAATTATCAATATTATGATAATTTCGAAAGTTTCTCTATTATTATAACCAAGTTTTCCCCCCAAATAAGATAACGCGAAAATCCAATATCTTGACACAAGTCCGATTTCGTACTATAATGTTCGAAGTACGAAATCGGACTTGTATTGTATTATAGAAAGGATAACGCTCTCATGACACTTCACCTTGCGCAAAAACAAAATGAATTTAATCGCCTGAATAAGGCAATTTCCGAATTATACCATGACATCAGCGTACAGATTGGTATCTCCGACAGCATCTTTGACATTTTTTACGCAATCATCGCACTTGGCGACGGTTGCTGTCAAAGAGATATCTGCAATTATGCATTTACCGGCAAGCAGACCATCCATTCCGCGATCCACAAGCTGGAAAAAGAAGAATTCCTCTGTCTGAAATCCGGAAAAGGACGCGAAAGACATATTTTTCTGACAGCAAAGGGAAAACATTTCATAGAAGAAAAAATCGCGCCTGTAATTGTCATGGAAAACAAAACTTGTTCCCGGATGAATGCAGAGGAACTCGATACGCTACTTTTACTGACGGAAAAGTATTTCGACTGTCTGCGTGCGCAGGCAAAAGAACTGCCTTTTTACAAAAACAAAATAAACATGCAATCAAAGTCATAGCATGGAGGCTAAAAATGAAAGCGAAAACAAAAATTCAATTATCGGACCATTTCACATACCCAAGGCTTCTGCGTTTTGTCTTCCCGTCTATCGTCATGATGATCTTTACTTCGATTTACGGCGTTGTCGATGGTCTGTTTGTATCCAATTATGTAGGAAAAACACCGTTTGCTGCGGTCAATCTGATTATGCCGTTTTTAATGATTATGGGCGCTGTCGGCTTTATGTTCGGCACGGGCGGCAGCGCCGTTGTTTCGCAGGCACTCGGCGAAGGCAAACCGGATAAGGCGAACCAGTATTTTTCCATGATGGTCTATGTAGTCATTGGATGCGGTATTGTGCTCACTTTCATCGGTCTGATCACACTGCGACCAATTGCCGCCGCATTTGGCGCAGAGGGGGAGATGCTTGACGACTGCGTCATTTACGGGCGCATCATCCTATGTGCACTGACAGCGTTTATGCTGCAAAATGTCTTTCAAAGCTTTCTGGTCACCGCGGAGCGTCCAAAGCTTGGCCTTGCCGTTACCATTGCCGCAGGAGTTGCCAATATGCTCCTCGACTTTATTTTTATCGCAGTATTCCAATGGGGAATTGTCGGTGCTGCCGCCGCTACCGCAGCCAGCCAGCTGGTTGGCGGACTAATCCCACTGATTTATTTTTTCAGACCAAACACAAGCCTCCTAAAACTGGTGAAGACAAAAATAGATGCAAACATCATGTTAAAAACATGTATCAACGGTTCTTCGGAGCTGATGACCAATATTTCCATGTCCCTAGTCAATATTTTGTACAATTTCCAGCTCATGCGCTATGTCGGCGAGGACGGCATTGCCGCATACGGCGTCATTATGTATGTAAGCTTTATTTTCGCCGCAATCTTTATCGGCTACTCGATCGGCAGCGCTCCTGTGATCGGCTACCATTACGGAGCCGGAAATCATGCGGAATTAAAAGGGCTGTTCCGAAAAAGCCTTTCTCTGATCACGCTTTGGAATGTGCTTTTGACCATCATCGCGATTGTGACCTCACAGCCGCTTGCTCGGATTTTTGTGGGCTACGACGCGGATCTGACTGCCTTGACCAGACGCGGACTTTGCCTGTATGCATTGTCGTTCTTGATGATGGGGCTCAACATCTTTGCCTCGGCCTTTTTCACGGCACTCGGAAACGGTGTCGTATCCGCCTCGATCTCCTTTTTGCGGACGCTGTTGTTTCAAATTGCAGCTGTATTGATATTGCCGTTACTCTTCCAGCTTGACGGCATCTGGCTCTCGGTTGTGGCGGCGGAAGCGCTCGCTTTAATCGTGACTGTTTTCTTCTTCGTCAAAAAGGGAAACTATTATCATTACATATAAAGTAAAAAAGCGGTTTAGATTACTCTAAACCGCTTGCTATTTCTGCGATCAGTCTGCCGACAATCGTGATAAACCCTAAATCTGCCGTACCAATTTTCGGCGCCCTGTTAAAATAGTCGAAGGAAACGACCGCGCGTATCTCATCTCCGCTTCTTGACGCACATTGCACAAATTCCTTGTTTTCCTGTGTCTGATAAAGCTTATGCACTTCCGGATACTGTATTGCAAGCTTTCCGAAATTTTTCTCAGCGTAAATGCCCCGCTTGTCAAACTGCTTTAAATATTCTTCATTCTTGATGCACGCAAGATTTTCGATTGAATTGAAATACCTTCCGGAACGCCATACTTTATGAAGATCGCTGCCCGCGTAGACCGTAATTCCATCCACATCAAGATAATTCCTTACTTTTTCCATAACCACGTCAAACGCGTCTGTCCCTTGTGCATTTAACAGCAGAATCATATCTGACATAACGGCTGCTTTTTTATCATCGCTTGCGATTGCCTTGATTCCGATGCTGCGCTCCGAAATCTCCGCATCTTCCACCGCGCCGTGTTTTGCCTCATCATAAATGATATAGCGGTTTTTGCCCTTTTCCTTTGCCACATACAGCGCCTTATCCGCTTTTTTAAACAAATCCTCGAAATTCGCCGCATCTTTCGGAAACTTTGCGATACCGCAGGAAGTCGTGATTGCCAGCGTATCCTTGATATCCTGATACTCCCACTGCATATTTTTTGATATCGTCTTAAAGATGCGCCGTAACTCCTCCTCGTCCGAAACGCTGTCAAGAACAAGCATAAACTCATCGCCGCCAAAGCGTCCTACCATTCCCCGCGAATCGACAACGCCGCGCATAATCTCCGAAACCTTTGAGAGCACCTCATCTCCAAACATGTGTCCAAAGCGGTCATTCACATTTTTAAAGTCGTCCACATCTATCATGGCAAGATACAGCTCTTTTCCCTCTTTCGTCTTTTCCACAGCGTACTCCTGAATTGCCCTCTTATTAAAAAGACCGGTACCGGGATCATATGCATTTTCGGTCATATAATAACTCTTCTTTTCCTTGGCGTCGATATTGCGAATCAGTCCCACAGTCATTGTGCGCACACCGTTATCATATAACGTCGCGCCATTAACCTGATAGCGTCCCTGAGCACCTTCCGACAAAAGATTTGCTTCAAACGATGCGTTAAATCGATCCACTCCTCTTTTCAGAAAATCACAAAATACTTCAAACTCTCCCGATACGCTGATACTCTGCCGTATCTCCTCAAGACTCTTTTTGAGCACAGGAATGCTTTTGACGTTGGCATATCTGTATATGTTGAGTTGGTCTGTCTTATCGTTGTACTCAAAGAACATATTCGGAGAAAGTCCCATAAACTCACGATACTTTTTCACAAGCTCCATGTACTTTATGTACCTGTCTTTGAGTTCCATAAAGTTGCAAAACTCTAAATCAAAAGACTGAAAGTCACCGTAGCATTTTCCGTTTAACTCAAGCTCCAGATATAACAGCCTGTAATTGTCATCTGCGTCTTTTATGCGCATAATCGTACACTGACGTCCGTTATTCAGTTCCTTTGTAACTTCTTTAAAGTTCTCCACATCATCGGGATGAAGGAGATTTAACAGCGAGTATCCGGAGTTCTTTCCGATAAAATGATAAAACGCCTCGTCCCCATTCATAAACTCATAATTGTCTTTGATGACTGCTCTTCCGTAATACGCAATATACGATCCCGGTGCAGACTTATACTCTGTAATATTTGCTTTTTCCATTCTTTTCCCTTATAACACACGTTTCCGAGCGTATGTTCCTTATTTTTATAAAAAGAGTGTTACTGTACTTTTATATTATTGTACACTATATCTTTTCAAAATGAAACAAAAAAGTGTAAAATTTTATAGGAATAGATACAAAAACTGTTACCACCTACACAATCCGCCTGACACAGATGATTTCGCGGTAAAGTGCATTGCTGATCTTGATACCTGTTTTTGCCGAACTTGCGTGTACAATCTTTCCGTTTCCGATGTAAAGCGCCACATGACCGGGATAACAGATGATGTCACCCGGCTGCGCCTCCGCATAGCTTACCTGTGTTCCCGCAGTGCGCTGCGAAGTGGAACTTCGGGGAATACTGTATCCAAATGCCCTGTATACCGATTGTGTAAAGCCCGAGCAGTCTGCGCCGTTTGTAAGGCTTGTCCCTCCTGCCACATACGGATTTCCTACAAACCCACACGCATAGATTGCAATTTCCTTACCCTTTGCACTTCCGTTTGCCGCCATAATCTCGTCTTTATTTACTGTAGCCGTTCCGGAAGGCTTCGATGTCGTCGTACCCTGATTCGTGTTGGACTGATTTTTCTTCTTTTCTTCTTCTGCCTTTTTCCTTGCAGCTTCCTCCGCCGCTTTCCGTTCCGCCTCTTCAATCTGCTTAATCTGTGCGTTTCGCTGTCTGATCTGTGACTTATAAACTTCCGCCTGCTGCTTTGCCTTACTGATCTGCATCGCATAGTCAGCGCTGATTGCTTCGAGCTCCGACCGCGCTTCCTCCACGCTTGCCATTTCCTCCTCAAGCCCTTCCTGCGCCGCCTCAAGCTCCGACTCCTCTATCTCAAGCGCCTCTTTCAAGTCCTCCACATTCTGTCTTGCAATCTGATAATTTGTAAACATCTTCCTGTCGTACTCATGCAGTTTCTCCACATAATCCGCCTTGTTCAGCAGACTTTCCATCGACGTTGCGCTAAAGAAAACATCAAGGTAATTGCTGTCGCCGCTCTCATACATCTCCTTGATGCGCACTTTCATACCCTCATATTGAGTGCGCTCGACCTTTACTGCCTCTTCCAGATCCAGCTTTGCCTGCACAATTTCATCCTTCTTGACCGCGATCTCATCCTCCAGAAGACTAATGCTTGCCATAATTTCCGAAATTTCATTGCTCAGCGCCGCAATCTCGCTGTCAATCCCCTCCTGTTCTCCGGAAAGCTCATCAACCTGTTCTTCAAGATCGCCTAAATTTTTCTCATCCTCCTCATTCTGCCGCCTCAAGTCGTCCTTCTTCGCCGCATACACGGGAATTTCTTCGCCTGCTTGAAACGCAATGCCGCCCAGCAACATGGACGCGCACAAGACCGCAGACATAACGTATCTGAACCCTTTCTTCCTTCGCATTCATTATTCAACCCCTTTTTTATCCTATAGGATATTGCGCCAACCATAGTGCTAATCAAACGCAAGCCCCGCAGCTTGCGTTTACTTACTGCTCTGAAGTCGGTTCTACCGAAATAATCTCGAACAACCGCTCCACAAGCATCTCTTGTAGAACATATATTCGATACGTGGTATATCCGACCTCGTCAAGGTACGTGTCCACTGTATACCCTTCATACCCCTCAATATCCTTCGCCGCATGTTCCCGTATCATTTCGTCCGTAATCTCAATTCCTTCTGCCCTTGCAAGCGCCTCCACGAGCAAATATTTTTTCACAGTCTCTTCACAGTCCGAACGGATATCCTCTTCAAAATCGGCAAGCGTGATTCCCTGTGACTGCGATAAATAACTCTCAAAACCCATGCCATAATACATCTGACACATGGACTCCATGTAGATCTCGTAGTTTTGTATCTCCTCCTCCACAAGATGCTCGGGAACTTCTTTGACGGTGCTCTCACTTAAACACTGATTTAAAATAGCACTCGTTTTGTTTGCCTCAAACGTATCCTCTGCGTTCTGTTCAAGCTCCGTCTTTGCCGCCTCCCAAAGCTCTTCCTTGCTGCTGTAAGGAAGTCCGAGCCGTTTCATATCGTCACTCGTCACATTGGCATATTCCACGGAATAAGCGATACTGTTTACCTTGACCGTAAAGACAACCTCTTTTCCCGCATGTTCCACCGAGCGATAGTCTTCCGGAAAAGACAGGTTTAATTCCGTCGTATCTCCCGGCATTACACCGATCAATCCTTCTTCAAAACCCGGAATAAAAGACCCCGATCCAATCTCAAGCTCCGCACCGCTTGCCGTGCCGCCCTCAAACGCCACACCGTCTTCCTTTCCTTCATAATCAATGTTCACGACATCTCCGTTTTCTACCGCGCGGTCCGTGATGCCGCCTGTCAGATAATTGCTGTTGATATACGATTCGATATCCGCATCCTCTATCGTCGGCTTATATGCCGTGACTTTCATATTTTTATAATCATTCAAAACAACATAATCGTCAATGTTCAAATCCTGTAATCCTACATAATCTTCCCGCTCGCTCACGCGCTGCGCATCCAAAATCGAGGAAGTCGTACTTCCCGCCGCGGTTTCGACAACGCTTTGTGTTTCCGCCGCGGTTGCCGATTCCGTGCTTTGATTGGGCTCCTGCGCGGCTTTCTTATCCCCACATGCGCTCACTCCGAGCATCACAGCCCCTGCAAGACACACGATCATAAACTGGTGTTTCATCTTCAAATAAACCTTCAACATGAATACTCCTCTCTAGTCAACATAACCTTTTATCCTATCAGTATATCAAAAAAAGAAGGAAAATAAAAGTGTTTCTTGCACTTTCCCTTTTTTAATGATACAATTTTTATAATATCTTAGGAAATAATTGTAAATAGAAAGGCTGATTTCACATATGGGTACTGTAGCAAAAGTTCTTCTCATTGTATTGATTGTTCTGGTTTTACTTGTCATCGCGCTATATTTTCTCGGCAAAAAAATGCAGAAAAAACAGGCAGAACAGCAGGCACAGATTGATGCGGCAAAGCAAAGCGTTTCGATGCTGATCATTGATAAAAAGAAAATGAAATTAAAAGATGCAGGACTTCCCGCTGTGGTGCTCGAACAGGCTCCAAAGTATATGCGCCGCGCCAAACTTCCGATCGTAAAGGCAAAAATAGGACCGCAAATCCTGTCGCTCATATGCGATGCTGAAATCTTTGACAGCGTTCCCGTAAAAAAGGAAGTCAAAGCAACAATCAGCGGTATCTATATCACCGATGTCAAAGGTATCCGTGGTCCGCTTGCAGCGGCACCTGCAAAGAAAAAGAGCAAATTCAAGACATGGGTAGCGAAAATGCAGGAAAAAGCAGGCGCAAATCCAATAAAATAGCATCTGTATTTCGCAGAAAGATAACAGGCGGTTTTTATAGACCGCCTGTTTTTTCAAAAGAAATATTCTCTGATTTCACAATTTCGGATGCCGAACGCAGCATATTCCTCGTTGGTCATATCATGAAAATAGGAATGCACTACCCTCGCAATGCCGTTGTGCGCAACCAGCATATATGTTTTGTCATCCGATTTTGCCTTGATATCGTCCAGGAGATTATATATGCGCTGCGCAAGGTGAAGCATTGTTTCTCCATTGCCAAAGTGATTGACAAAGCTCTTTTTCATCTCCTGAAACTCGGCTCCGTTTCTCGCAGTCGCCTCATACTTTCCGAAATTCTGCTCTGTCAGGCGTACCTCCGCACTTGCCGCAATCCCCGTAATTTTCGATACTTCAAGCGCCGTGTCCCGCGCCCGAATAAGCGGCGAATAAAGAATTTCATCAATCTCAAGCTTCTCTTCCAATATCTTTTTTCCAAGCTCCCTTGCCTGTTCGCGTCCAAGTTCCGTGAGCGCAACATCCGTCGCCCCGCAGATTTTGTTTTCAACATTCCAAACAGTCTGTCCGTGTCTTGTGAGATATACATGTGCCATTGTCTTCCCCCTATATTTTCAAAAACATTTGTTATTTATAAGTCAAGTTTTAAGTCGTTCTCCCCAATCCATCCGATTTTGCGGAATCCTCTTCCAATAACATATGTAATGATTGCAGGCAGCACAAAGCTGATGCAGACAAGTCCTGCCCAGTCACCGACTGTAATCGCTGTCTTTGTTCCCTCCGCAATGTCGTTCAACCAGCCTGTATACACGCCAATCTGCCCCACCAGTCCACAGGTACCCATTCCCGACGCAACTGCCGCACCATTCATTTTTAACTGAAATACACAAGTCGCAACCGGACCAACGATTGCAGACGCAATAATCGGCGGCAGCCAAATCCGCGGCTTCCTCACAATATTTCCCATCTGGAGCATCGAAGTACCAATCCCCTGCGCAAAAAATCCGCCCCAGCCATTTTCCCGAAAGCTCATCACAGCAAATCCAACCATCTGCGTACAGCAACCCGCAAGCGCCGCTCCTCCCGCAAGTCCTGTAAGACCAAGCGCCGCACAGATTGCCGCGCTGCTGATCGGGAGTGTGAGCGCAATGCCTACAATTACCGAAATGATGATCCCCATCAAAAACGGCTGCAATTCCGTCGCCCACATGATTGCCTTTCCGACCGCACTTGCCGCGCTTCCGATTGCCGGCGCACACGCCATGGCAAGAAGTGCTCCCACAACAATGGTAACAAGCGGCGTCACAATAATGTCAATTTTTGTTTCCTTTGAAACCGCCTTGCCAAACTCTGCGGCAATCACAGCGATGATCAATACCGCAAGCGGTCCTCCCGCTCCGCCAAGCGTATTCGCGGCATGTCCCACAGCCGCAAGCGAAAACAAAACCAGCGGTGGGCAATGTAACGAATAACCGATTGCAATCGCCATTGCTTCTCCTGTGACAGCTTTCGCATAACCGCCAATCGTCACAAGCAACTCTATTCCAAGCTGTTCCCCAAGCGTGGAGAGAATCGTTCCTATCAAAAGCGATGCAAAAAGTCCCTGTGCCATCGCGCCAAGCGCATCGATACCATACCGCTTTCCCGATATGACAATATCTTTCCGTTTCAGAAACTGCTTTAATTTTTCCATAATAATCCTCCGTATTTTATTTTTTTCTTCTGTCACCCTCCATCATGGTTACCTCCATTTGACATCTTTTTCTCTTCCTTCTTTCGGAAAAAGAGATAAATATCCTGCGCCACATTCGCCGTTATCCCCGGCACCTCCAATATCTGGGAAGCATCAGCGGCACGAAGTTCCTCAATGGATTTAAAATATTTCATAAGTGCCTTTCTACGGCTTGGTCCCACGCCCGGGATCTCATCAAGCACCGAATGCACCTGTGCCTTGCTCCTGAGCGAACGGTGATAAGTAATCGCAAAGCGGTGCGCTTCGTCCTGTATCCGCGTAATCAGTTTAAATCCCTCGCTATTCCTGTCAATCGGAAGCTCCAGATTATTAAAATACAATCCTCTTGTGCGATGGTTGTCGTCCTTGACCATACCACATACCGGAATGTCGATTTGCAACTCAGCAAGCACCTGTTTTGCAATATTCACCTGTCCACGACCGCCGTCCATCAACAGCAGATCAGGAAACTTTGTAAAACTCCCAAAATTCTCATCAAAGCCGTTTTCGTTGTCGCCCTTTTCCTTCCGTATTTCCTCGCGCTCGTCAAGTCCATGCTGAAAACGCCTTGTAAGCACCTCATGCATGCACGCGTAATCGTCCGGCCCCGCTACTGTTTTCATTCTGAATTTGCGATAATCGCTGCGCTTAGGCTTTCCCTTTTCATACACTACCATGGAACCGACGTTGGCAAATCCACTGGTATTTGAAATATCAAACGCTTCCATTCTTGTGAGCGGGCTGATGCCTAAAATTTCCTCAATCTCCTTGACTGCGCCGATTGTTCTGCCTTCCTCACGCTTAATCCGCTCCCTGTCTTGACTTAATACAAGCTGCGCATTTCTTGCTGCCAAGTCCACCAGCTTTTCCTTCGCGCCTCTTTGCGGTACTCTTAAATGCACTTTCGCACCTTTTTTGTTCGTAAGCCATTGCTCCACAAGCTCCATATCCTCAATCGCCTGCTGTAACATGATTTCCCTCGGTATAAAGGGCGTTCCCGAATAAAACTGCTTTACAAAGCTTGTTAATATTTTATCAGGCAGGGGCTCCTCAATCTGTGTCATATAAAAGTGCTCTCTGCCGATCAGTTTGCCGTTCCTTAAGAAAAAAACCTGTACGACCGTCTCGTTTCCGTCAATTGCAAGCGCAATGATATCCTTATCCTCACCGATATTGTCGGACATTTTCTGTGTTTCGCTGACTTTCCTAACACTTTCAATCAAATCGCGGTATTTCATAGCCTCCTCAAACTCCATGTTCTCGGAGGCCTTCTGCATTTTTTCTTTTAATTCTTTGATAATCGGCTGATGCTTTCCGCTTAGAAAATCAATCGCCTGCTGAATCTGCACGGCGTAATCTTCCTTGGAAATATATCCCTGACATGGTGCACTGCACTGACCGATATGATAGTTCAGACAGGGACGCTCCTTTCCAATATCCCGCGGAAGCTTTCGGTTGCACGTCTTTAATTTATACAGCTTATTGATTAGATCAAGACTTTCCTTCACGCCGCCGTTTGTAAAAGGGCCGAAATATTTTGCTCTGTCCTTCTTCATCTGACGCACCATCATCACGCGCGGATAATCCTCACCCAGCGTTACTTTGATGTAGGGATACGTCTTATCGTCCTTCAAAAGTGTGTTGTACTTCGGCGAGTACTCTTTAATCAGATTATTTTCAAGCACAAGCGCCTCAAGCTCTGAGTCTGTCACAATATACTCAAAGCGTGCGATCAGCGATACCATCTTGTCAATCTGCGGGCCTCTGCCGATGTTTTCCTTAAAATAGGAGCGTACACGATTGTGCAGATTAATCGCTTTTCCCACATAGAGAATGGCATCGTCCGCATCATGCATGATATAGACTCCCGGTTTGTCCGGAAGCTTTTTTAATTCTTCTTTAACATCAAAATCATCCATTTACATTCCTGTCCCAGGCAGAGCCAAACCGTGACGTTTCACCACTTTCACCATTTGTCTGATTTTTATCATTCTCCCTGTCGCTGTCGGACGGCCGCCGCGAATCCCAATTCCAAAGATCCTCCGAACGCGATGTCTTCTCCTCGTCTTTGCTCTCGGGCTTCTTCTCTTCCAAATCCTCCGTCTTCTTTTCCTCTTCAGGCTCGGGCAATCCCTTTTCCTCACGGTAAATCTTCATGAACTCCTTGCCCGTGATCGTTTCCTTCTCAATCAGATATGCGGCTATCTTGTCCATGATATCTTTGTTATCGCGCAGCATCGCAAGCGCTTCCTCGTAAGCGCTCTTGAGCATCTTCATCACTTCTTCGTCAATGTCCGCAGCGGTATTTTCCGCGCAGTTGAGCGTACTGGTGCTATCCAGATACTGACTTTCAACCGTCGCAAGTCCCATCAGTCCAAATCGGTCACTCATACCGTAGCGTGTCACCATCGAGCGCGCAATATTGGTAGCACGTTCAATATCGTTTGCCGCGCCTGTTGTAACCG
>JAIEDW010000300.1 GCA_029067805.1 Lachnospiraceae bacterium | reverse complement strand
TATGTATCATAAAAATCCTTTCCCATGCCAACGTACTGTGAACCCTGACCGGGGAAAATAAATGCTGTTTTGCTCATATTATGTACCTTTCTTTTCGTACATATATTTGTTTATGTACATTCTAAAATTGTTTGTTTAATAATTCCATTCCCTGTGACATAATCTCGTCGATAATCTCTTTACAGGGCTGTTCTTTCTTGATCATTCCGGCAATCTGCCCCGCCATGATCGTACCGTTTGAAACATCACCCTCGACAACCGCTTTGCGAAGGGAGCCTAATGTCAGCTTTTCAAGTTCCATGAAATCTGCGCCCTCTTTTTCAAGCTTTGTATATTCCTTTGTCATTTTATTGCGGATGCTTCTTACGGGATGACCGTTGGAAAGACCGGTCACTGCCGAGTCAATGTCCTTTGCCTTGATCACCATCGCCTTGTAA
Source organism: Lachnospiraceae bacterium (assembly GCA_029067805.1). Lineage (GTDB taxonomy): Bacteria > Bacillota > Clostridia > Lachnospirales > Lachnospiraceae > COE1. The sequence continues at coordinate 12,097 of JAIEDW010000300.1, read as the reverse complement.
TTTTCGTGCACAATACACTCCGATGCCACTACAAAGCGCGTACCGATCTGCACGCCTTCCGCACCCAGCATGAAAGAAGCAGCAAAGCCTCTGCCGTCTGCGATACCGCCGGCCGCGATTACGGGAATGTTCACTGCATCCACAACTTGTGGAACAAGCGCCATCGTTGTTGTCGAACCGATGTGACCGCCACTCTCCGTGCCTTCCGCGACTACCGCATCCGCACCGCCACGCTCCATCAACTTCGCCAGCGCAACGCTTGCAACGACGGGAATAACTTTTACATTGGCTGCTTTCCACATCTCCATATATTTTGCCGGATTGCCCGCACCTGTTGTGACAACTTTTACGCCCTCGTCAACGATTACCTTGGCGATTTCATCCGCCTCGGGATTCATCAGCATGACATTCACGCCAAACGGCTTATCTGTCAATGCTTTTGCTTTCTGAATCTGCTCTCTGACAAACGATGCAGGTGCACCGCCTGCGCCGATGATTCCCAGACCACCGGCTTCCGACACGGCTGCCGCAAGCTCATATGTGGCAACCCATGCCATACCGCCTTGTATGATAGGATATTCAATTCCTAAGATTTCTGTAATTCTTGTTTTCATTACGCGTTTACGCCCTTTGCTTTCATGTACTCAATTACGGAACCAACAGTTGTGATCTTCTCTAAATCCTCAGAAGGAATTTCTACACCGTACTCCTCCTCAAATGCCATAACAAGCTCGAAAAGGTCAAGTGAGTCTGCCTCTAAGTCCTCTTTGAAACGTGTTGCCTCTGTAATCTCTACATCCTCAACGTTTAACTGCTCCTCAATGATTTCCTTTACTCTTTCTAACATGATTGTGCTCTCCTTTTTTCATTTAAAATTTGTTTGAAAGTCAAATCTTTTGATTTTCAAATTTTTTGACTTTCAAAGTATTTACGAGATACAGATTACCTTGTTGAATTGGTATTGTCAAGGGATTTTTTTACTTTTTTTGGAATTTATTTTTTGTTTAGGATTTGTTAGGGGACGCTAACGCAAATCAAAAAAAGCGGCAGCCTAAAGCGCTGCCACCTTTCTGAATTAAAAATATTCTAAATATTCCTCTCCACCCCCGCAAGCTGCTCCCGCAATTCTCTTCTTGCGTCCTCAATCTTTTCACGGCTGCGGGAATTGAGCGCCTCCTCGAATGCTCTAAGCCACATATCGATTCTGATACGCACATCACCCGTGCTCTCCTCATACAAGCGCTCCCCTTTCAGCAAAAGCAGCCGATTCTCCTCCTGGTCACGCGGATGCACTTTTAAGTACGAAAGTTCTTCCATGCGCTGCTTTACTTCCTCCTCGGACATGTCGTTACTCTTGCCCTTGATCACCTGTTTTTTTACTTCACCCGTTGAAACCACCTTCACTTCAACCTCCAAGAGCGAATTGATATCATAAGTATATGTAATATCTATCGCCTCCTCGCCCGCCGCGCCTTTGGGCACATTCACGGTCATACTGCCAAGCAGAAGATTATTCTGCGCAAAGCGGCTCTCTCCCTGTAACACATTGACACGGATGCTCTTCTGATTGTCATGCAGCGTATAAACACGCTCCGTACGGCTTGCCGGAATCACGGTATTACGGTCGAGAATCGGCATAAAATGACCTGCCTCAAAACTGCCGTTTCCCCGCTCCACACAAACCTCCGTTCCGAGCGTAAACGAACACACATCCGTCAGAATAACTTCCTTGACTGCCTCGTTTCGTTCCTTCATCGCCGCCTGGATTGCAGCTCCAAGCGCGACCGCCTCGTCGGGATTAATCGACGTGTCGGGGAATTTTCGGAAAAGCTTTACGATAAAATTATGTACTGCGGACAACTTTGTCGCACCGCCAACAAGCACCACCTCGTCAATATCCGAAAGCTTGATATGCGCATCCGACAAACTTCTCTGAATCGGCTTTCTGATCTTTTCGAGCAGCGGCTCGCAGAGCGCTTCATAGTCCTTGAGCGAAATCGTGTATTCCTTCTCCTCCTCATGATACCGAAACGCAATCGTCACCTCGTCTTTGTCTGAAAAATCGCATTTTGCAGTTTCCGCTGCCTGATGCAGTTTGCCAAGCTCTCTTAACGTAAGCGAATCCACCGAAATGTCATGCTCCTCAAGAAATGCATTCACCAAAATATCCGTGAAATCCTCTCCTCCCAAATAATTGTCACCCGCCACGGCGCGCACTTCCAGAATATTTTCAAACAGCTCAAGAATAGACACGTCAAACGTGCCGCCTCCAAGGTCAAATACCAAAAAGCGGGTGCTTTTTCGCTTCTCGTATAACCCGTAGGCAATCGCTGCGGCAGTCGGCTCGCTGATAATGCGCTCCACCTTCAGCCCCGCTAACTCGCCCGCGCGCTTTGTCGCCTTTCTGCGCTTATCGTCAAAATATGCGGGGACACTGATGACCGCCTCCGTAATTTCTTCGTTCAGATACGTTTCCGCGTCCTCCTTGAGCGCACGCAACACAAACGCCGAAAGCTCCTCGGAATGATACTCATAATTGCCCAGTTGATATTGTTTGTCCGTGCCCATAAAACGCTTGAAGACGCTTGCCGCTCTGTCGGGATGCATCAGCGCATACTCCTTCGCCGTTTCTCCCACCGAAACAACGCCCTGTTCGTCAACGCTAACCACAGACGGCGTCAGCGGCTTTCCAAGACGATTCGGAATAATTTTTGCTCCCTCTTCGCTGTAATATGCGCAAAGACTGTTTGTTGTTCCCAAATCAATTCCTATTATCATTTGCACATGTCCTTTCTATCCTTCTTTGTTCCATTTTTTTCCATACTTCCTCTTGATGCAAAGCAGCGCGTATCCCTTATAATATCCGCGTTCCCTGACCGCCCTTTCGTAATAGTCATACGCACGCTCCATTTCACCCTTTGCCTCATAAAACACACCAAACGCCTCAAGCCGGTCATAACATGATGTTTCATTACAATCCGCACACAACGCACACGGCTCCAACATGGCAACATACTTTTCGGCAAGCGCCACTTCCCCGGTCAGTGACAAAAACTGGACGAGAAATGTAAGTGAATCAAGCCTCAATGACGGAGAACTGTTAATAAAATAATCATAAATATCCAAATTCTGATCACCAATCCGGCGATGCAACGCATCCACAGCAAGTTTTTTATAATGTGCCACTTCATCCTCTTTCTGCAAAAATTTATTGAGTCGTATCAAGTCCAGCAGACAATGCTTGCTCTGATCCCACACAATTCCCCGAATCGTCTTTATCTTTTCTCTCACCGAGATCGCTTCCCTTACCCGAAGGAAATCATACGCGAGCATATCGGAATAAAGTTCTCGCAGATCGTCCCTGTCATATTGGCGCAGCGCCTTTTTGACTTTCCAAAAAAGTAGCCACTTTTCCCTTTGCGTGGTACACGCCCGATGACGCACGGAAAGCATCATATATGTATAAAAACCTTCGCCTATAATCTTCTCTCTGTATGTATACATCTTTAAAAGAGTGATTGCCTTTTCATACGCGCCTACCGAAACATACATGTCTTTGAGCGCTATGACCGCATATGCCTTTTTATCCGACTTATAATACTCCATATGATCCTGTATCAGTTTTTCGGCGGCATCAAGCCTTCCAAGTTTCATATAGACGTGCCCTAATGAAAGCACTGCCTGATATGCATATTCCTTGCCTTTCTCACTCTCCTTAATGAGTCTGACTCCTTGCTCCATATAGGAAACCGCCTCTTCATAACGTCCCAATCCGGCACATGCCCTCCCCATCATGATATAGACATCATATCTGTGCTCCTCTTGGGAAAGCCGATCCGACTCTTGAAAGCAGGAAAGCGCCTCCTGATAGCTTCCGAGATGCAGATACGCGGAACCGCAGCGGGCATAAGCATAAGCAATGTCTTCCCGACCATACGCAATATACTGTTTCCAAAGTCTGACGACATCATGATAATAACTCCACCTGCGGGAGGCAAAATCAGCATAGAGCATCGCCGCCGCCCGATAGACACGTGCGTTTTCGGGTGCGCAGTCAATCATCTTTTTTGCATATTCACACGCACTGTCCATATTGTCGATCTCAAAATAGCGTTCTGCCATTTTCAAATAAAGATCCGCACTCGGTGTAAAATTCTGCTCAATATAAATATATTCATTTAACGCTTCCTGCGGCTGTTCATTTTGAACATACAGTCCCGCAAGCGCATTGTGATATTTTTCACGATCATGGACCTCAATCGCACTGAGAAGATGCTGTCTTTTGTTTTGTCGAAACTGTGCCGATAAAATCGCCTTCAGATAATAAAGCTCCGCAAGATAATCTCTCGTGTAGAAATTTTCCGCATCCTGCTCACCCTCACGCAGCATCTCATCAAGCTCTCTGTCTAAATCTGTTGCAAAACCATTGTCCGCCGGACTTGAAAGACAACGATAGATCAACTTCAATGCACGCAGACCATAACTTGTCACCTCTGCTTCATCGGCTCTTGCGAGGATATTCCTGGCGTCATTGAGCTGTTCGTTGTCCAAAAAGACCCTTGCCGTGTACTCGTAGATTCCCGCATCCCGCGCACCCTGATCCAACATCTGATAAAACAGCCCGATGACCTCCTGTCCTCTTCCCATCTCATAGCACACTCTCTGCTTTAAAAAGAGCAGACCGTTCTGTTCGCCAAGCTGACGGATCAATGCGTCATAAATCGCATATGTTTTTGGATACTCCCTTACTTCGGAATAGCAATACGCAAGGTTGATCTGTACTGTCACGTTCTCGGGTGTGACATCCTGCGCCGCCAAAAGATACGACACAGCCTCATGATATAATTTTACGCGCTCCTTACGCAGCCATGCGTCCTTTGCCTGCATCATCAAAATCAGACCAAGCTGCAGATTAGAATCGCAAAGACTGCGCATGAGCGATTCCTTTGTGTCATCCTCATCGACAGGCGTTCCCGCCCCCAATTTTGCAAGTTTTTCCTCGATGCACTCCAGTCTTAACTTTCCATGCTTTAACGCCATCGGATAATCCTGTTTTTGCTTATACATATAGGAAAGGAGCATATGATAACCCTTAATCTCTTTTTCGTAAGAAGGTTTTTCCGTAATCACGGCAATCGCCTTGTCGGGATTTCCCTGATAACTGTACGCATACACCAACAGACGCACATCCTCGGATACCAAAGTTTCCGTACTTTGTTCGCACAATGCAATAAATTCCTGTTCAAGTCGATCTGCCGCTTCGTTCAGTTCCGCGTCATTGCTGAGATTCCTGATGGCATAGACATGTTGCAGCGCTTTCCGCAGTTCCCCATGCTCCATCTCGTAAAATGCGGCATATTTATTTCCGATATAATTTTCGTCGTTCAACTCAAGGCTCTGACACAAAGCAGCATATGCTTTCTCTTTTTCTCCCGCACGCCAAAGCGTCGCACCGCAATGCATCTGAATATCAATATTGTCCCGATACGCCTCTACCTGAAATACCGCAAGCGCAAGCGCTTTTGCCTCCTCGTCTTCCCCTTCTGAAAGCAGATAATCCGCCTTGTGAAGCGCATAATAGGGATGCCTGATCTCAAGCGCGTCAATCGTCTTGATCAAATTGCCTGCTCGCGTCTTATCCTCCTCGCGCATCGCGCCCTCAAGCTCGTGCACATAATTTAAAAAGGCATCGTAATCCGCATCGTCCGCTCCCTCAAGCATCGCCAGCCACTCATGGGAGTAACCGCCGTTTCCGTTATTAATACAGGAAACCATATAATCCACAAAACCGACCGGCAGTTTTTCCTTAAATTCCTGCGCGTTTTCGCAGATGTCAAAACGTTCGTCCAAAACCCGATAGACTTCGTTCGGTATGCGGTAATTGTTGGCAAGATAGATAAACAACGCCCACTTCGCGTCCTCATAATAATCAAGGTCGTCAAACGCATCGTCCCGCAAAAGTTCCTTCCACGATTCGCTGTCAATTCGCGCGGAAATACTGTAATAAATCGTTTCAATTTTTTTTCGCAATAAACCGATTGGTGTATTGTCGTCCGACATATTCGTTTCCTGTACATGGTCGGGAATGCGGCTGTATGCAAGCGCTTTTTCATAAGCCTCTCGCAGCGATTTGAACCCTTCGGGATTCTCCTCCGGATTGTTTGCAGGCAGCGCCATGCGATATGCGCTGCGGATCAGGTTTTCATCCTTTGTCATTTCTATGTTAAGAACAGCAAACGCCATATTGAAATCCATGCAGTTTGTTCTCCTTTGTCGTTTTGTGTATCATAAAACCCTTACCGTACATTTTACCAGTAAAATTTCGATTTGTACATGGTATTTGATTGGAAAAACATAAGCTCAGAAGCTTGCGTTTGTTCTATTGTTCCGACGAAAATCCAATATAAATATCTGCTCCATTGCCGTCCGCCTTTCGCACACCGTCATTATTGACTGTCGTAAATGCCTTTGTCGGAATCGCAAACATCTTTTGCGCCTGTTCACCTGATTTTACCTGAATGCGCCCAAATGCGGCAAGTTTCGCATTCGGCGTTTCGTTATCTGATCCATTTACATGCACGTAGATCTGCACGGCATCACTGACACTCGTGTCATTTTTTGTAATGCAAGATACTTTAATTTCAAGTCCTGTATCCGCTATTTTGTCATATAGCTTTTGGTCATCTATCCGAATGTGCCAATTTCCCTGCTCAGTCTTTTCAACCGTAAGTCCTTTACCGTCGGCTTCCTGTATCGCTGTTTCCACATCAGTGATTTCAAGCGTCCCGTATGTAAGACCAAATCCAAACGGTTTCCACGGCTTCTCTGTCAGATACCGGTAAGTGCGCCCTTTCATCGCGTAATCTTTGATATCCGGAATATCGTTTTTATTATAATAGAATGTAACCGGAAGTTTCCCTTGCGGTGCCGCATTTCCGAAAAGAACATCCGCGACTGCACGTCCGCCTTCTCCTCCCGGATACCATACCTGCAAAATGGCGCCCGCCTGTTCTTCATAAGCGGACAGATCGATCGGACTCCCCGTTGCGTTGATGAGAATAAACGGTTTTCCTGTGTCTGCCACCGCTTTGATCAATGTTCGCTGTGTTTCGGGCAGCAACAGATCCAATTTATCGCCGCTTGGGAACTGATTTCCTCTGTCTCCCTGCTCGCCCTCCAATCCGGCGTCCAGTCCAACGCAAAGGATTGCAAGATCCGAATTTTGGGCGGCAATCACGCCCTCTGTCACAAAATAACCCAGATGCGGCTTTTTCGGCGGTGTATTGTCATATAAATGACAGCCTTGTGCATAATGCACCTCAATATTGTTCGCAAAGCAAAAATCACTGATTCCCTGTAACAGCGTAACGGCTCTTGGCGGAGTCCCGTTGTAATTTCCCACAAGCGCCGCCACACTGTCCGCATTCGGACCGATCACTGCAATTGACCGATACTTCTTTTTGTCCAGTGGCAAAAGCCCGTCGTTTTTCAAAAGCACGCAGCTTTTCACTGCCGCCGTATATGCCAGATCCAAATGTTCTCTGCACCCCACTACGCTGTAAGGTATCTCATCAAGCGCCGATCGGTCAAACAAGCCAAGCAGATATCGTGTGGTAAACAGCTTTACGGCGCTGGCATTTATCTGTTCCCTTGTAATCTTTCCCTGTTCATAGGCATTTAAGATTCTCTGATAGGTACAACCGCAGTTTAAGTCGCAGCCCTTTCCGAGCGCAAGCGATACCGAATCCTCCGGCTCTTTTGTAATATGATGCTTCTCGTGAAAATCCCGGATTGCCCAACAGTCGGAAACATAGTGTCCTGCAAAGCCCCATTCACCTCTTAGCACCTCGTTCATCAGATATTCATGTGCACAGCATGGCTCGCCGTTTGTACGGTTATAGGCGCCCATAACGGCCTCCACGCCCGCCTCTTTCACACATGCCTCAAACGCCGGAAGATATGTTTCCCACAAATCCTTTTGCGATACCTTGGCATCAAATTCGTGCCGCAGTTCCTCCGGACCAGAATGCACAGCAAAATGCTTGGCACATGCTGCCGTTGTCATATAGCCGTCTTTCTTCTGCTGCAGCCCTGTTATCATAGCGCATCCCATCTCTGCTGTAAGCTGTGGATCCTCGCCAAACGTTTCCTGACCTCGCCCCCATCTGGGATCCCGAAAGATATTGATATTGGGCGCCCACATTGTAACTCCCTTATATTGGGTTCTATCTCCATGTGAGGAGTAGGCATTGTACTTTGCTCTCGCCTCCAGTGCGATCACCTCTGCCAATTTTTTCACAAACTCTGTGTCAAATGTGGCAGCCAAACCGATTGCTTGCGGAAAACAGGTTGCAACACCCGCCCGCGCCACTCCATGAAGCGATTCATTCCACCAGTTATATTCGGGAATCCCCAACCGTTCTATCGCCGGCGCATCGTATCGCAACTGTGATGCCGCCTCCTCAAGCGTCATTTTGCTGACCAAATCCTCTGCTTTCTTTCTTGCTTCTTCTCTTGTCATCCTGACCTCCTAGTCTGTTAATACAAAAACGGATACCCTGTTTTGAGTATCCGTTTGTTTTAGCATTGATTAATTGATTACTTTATCACAACATCGTTCCATGAATCCGAAGGAATTAACGCTACATACGTTTTACCGGTATTGAGCTCGATCTGTTCTCCTGTTTTCTTATCCAGATAGATGGTCGGTTCGCTCTCACTTGCCTTAATCCATGTCACCTCAATCGCCTTTCCATTTGTGATATAATATGCGTCACGTCCCGAATCGATCGCATTGTAGATGAGATATCCGTTCTGGTCAAGCTGCGCAAAGGTTGTATCCTGTATCAGCAGATTTTTAAACGTAAGCTGCGCATTGTCATGCTGCGGGTCTACATGTGCCTTTCCGTACTCGAAGTAATCATATGTTCCTGTACTCTCATTATACTCAAGCCTTGAGCTGTTGTGAGGAAATGGAAGTTCTATTTTGGTACAGTCAATCGTATCTCCCACATCGGACAGGTCAATCTCGGTATTCGAGAAGAAATAATGCTGTCCCGGATAATATTTATTATATTCTGTGCCATACTTGGAATCGCTGAACTTCTTGTCCAGATCGCCCGCACATACATACTCTGTAAATTCTCTTGATTTTCCGTTGTTCACGCGCGAAAATCCGCCGCTGAAGTTAGCGGAATAATCTCTTGCAATCCAATCATTTATATAGAACGGACCACCGTCGTGGCAAAGCACCGCATTCCATTCTGCCGCAAGCATGATGTTTGTCGGTCTTGTGCTTCTGATGCTTCCGAACTGCTCAATCTTTCCCCAATCCTTTACAATCGCCATAAAACGTGTGATTCTGCCGTTTGCCGTGCTGTTCATAATTTCATATACGACATCCGCTTCCGTAAGACCATAGTGCGGCAGCGCAATCGACTCGTTATCCACCATGATCGCTACGGGACGCTGATCCTTTAAGCTCTCGTCAATCCATTCATTCGTAATCTCGCTGCGGTACATCCCCTCGCGCGTTTCCTCGACAGGCTCCTCCGGAGTAGTTTCCGTCTTTGTTTCTGCTTCCGTCTTGTTATCGGACACATCGTTAAAATCAATTTCGGTTGCAGGCTCTTCGTTGTTGTTTTTGTTTCCGCAGGCAGTCATTGCTGTCGCTGCCAAAGTCACTGCCATTAATAAAGCGATACTTTTTTTCATGTTCATTTTCTTCATTGTCTTTCTCCCTTTTTGTAACTTTATAACCCTTAACTTTACTCACACACCGCGCGGACGACTTCGAATCTGTTACCCATGCACGTTACCTTTACAGCCTGCTCCGCCAGGCACCCTCACGGCACATACGAAATCCACCTTAGTGCTGCTATATTCCTATCCTGACACGGTTCGATGGCACGTATTGCGTAAGACCCAAACTTCAACGCCACTTATAAAGGGCAGCTGCATCAGTGCAGACCCTCCTGCCGTCCATCACCCCTACTATAGCGGATTGAAGGTACAAGGCACCGCTACCGCCCCGGCTGCACGGTGCTTTTATTATAACCTTTTTGCTATCATTTCGTCAATGCAATTCATTGTTTTTTTATATTATTATGTCAACGAATTTTTTCAAGGAATTTCAATTTCTCCCAAGTCCGCCAAATTCCGCTCTACGATCTCAATCAGGACATAATCACAATCCGTATCCGCCACAAGTGAAAGATCATACGGCGTCGAGCGGTTGAATGTAGCATTATCAAACGTTCCTCCTATATATGGTATCAAAGCCCTTCCAAAACTGTCCCGATACACAAGAATAGATTTCCCGTTCCCGTCTGCTGCCTGTGTGCGAATCGTCAGATCATCAAGACTGTGCAGCCTTCCAATATAATCATAATTTTTCCCGTCCTCATAAATGCGCTGCGCCTCACAGTGCTGTGTTTGAGGAAAAAGAATATTGTACAAATCCGGACTATGGTTTTCTTCTATAGTATATCCCGTAAGAGAATAATTATCAAAAAGACCATATAATCCGTAAATTTCATTTAAAACAAGCCTTGCTCCTGTATTGTTCCAGTGCGTGTCCTCGTGCAGATACAATTCATCTTTTGCCTTTTGTTCCAGCAAAATCCGCTGTGCGTCCACATACGGCACATCATACGCCGACAATTTCTCCTGTAACAGCGTCAGATTACACTGTTCTGCCTTGCTGCCAAAACGCGCGGGCATATATTCGGAATAAATATTGTTTTTATTTGGAACAATGACAAAAAGCGGCTGTTTCCCTTGACCTTGAATGTAATCACAAACATCTGACATTTTTTTCACAATCTGGTCAAGCTCACTGTCATTCAACATAACGCCCGCATAATCCGCAAGTGTTTCTCCAAAGAAAAGCCAGCCGTCCTTTCCAATCACGACCTGATCGTCACAAGGCGTCTGAAACAGCTTATATTTTATCATACTGTCCGCCGCCACTAATTCCCCGCGAAATGCAAAATGCTCTGCCACATACGTCTGTAATTCCTGAAAACAGTCCCTGTTCCATGCTCCCTCAGCAGTTCGAAACACAGGCTTTTCGGATAATACCCTGTTCTCTGCAAGCTGCGAATGGTAAAACAGCATACCCACCGATGGAATTAAGCAAAGCATAAAAAACGCTGTCACAAAAATCCATGCTGCGGTATTTTCTCTCTTCATATAGTGTTCCTCATTCTCTTTCTATTATCAACACTGTGTCCTGTTTCCCTTTAAAATCGGAAATAAATAAACGGATTGTAACTGCTTGAAGCCAGATTTAAGATGCACAAAATCAGCAAAACCATAGATGCCGCATACGAAACCGCTGTATTTTTTACCTTCTTCGCAATCCATTTGGAAACCGGCCCGCTAAGCACAACCGCCACAAGCAGGCACATGACATTGTACGGCGTCAAAAGCTTCGCAATCAGCACAAGCTCCGCCGCCTTTGCATGAAATCCCGTAAACATCGACGCGAGAATATGTCCCGCCTGTCCAATCGTATCTGCGCGAAAAATCACAAAACCGCAAATTACCACAATCATTGTATAAACATGCGCAAATACTTTATTTTTGAGCGGTATCAGCTTCTTGTATTCCAGTGTGATAAACAATCCGTGGAACAGCCCCCATACAAGAAACGTCCAGTTTGCGCCATGCCATATCCCCGTTGCCATAAACACGATAAGTTTGTTTAACATCGTTCTGCCCGCGCCTTTGCGATTTCCGCCAAGCGGAATGTAAAGGTATTCCTTAAACCATGCAGACAGTGAAATATGCCACCTTCTCCAAAATTCCTGAATGCTCCCCGAGATGTACGGATATTGAAAATTTTCCTGAAAAGCAAACCCAAACATCCGCCCCAGCCCGATCGCCATATCCGAATAACCGCTAAAGTCAAAATAAATCTGAAACACATAGCAGACTGCCGCAAGCCATGCAGTCAATGAAAAATCAAGCGATGTCGTATAGAGCGTGTCCACAATATACGCCATCGCATTTGCGATCAAAAGTTTTTTCGCAAGACCGCAGATAAAACGCCGAATGCCGAGCGCTGCGTCAGTAATTGTGACACGCCTGTCGG
>JAIEDW010000030.1 GCA_029067805.1 Lachnospiraceae bacterium | reverse complement strand
TTTAGGATTGCTGTTAAAGTCTTTTTCAAGACTTATATTTACCCACAGTAAGGCTGATTTGCGACGCGGAAAACATCAAACGTCGCAAATGCTGTAGGCGGGACTCGAACCCGCGACCACGCACTTATCAGGTGATATGGATTGCTGTTAAGGTCTTTGCCAAGACCTGTTTTTTCGCGCTCTACCCAACTGAGCTACTACAGCAGCAAGTATTCGTGTGTTTTCCTTGTCTGAATTTACAATACAATATTTGGGAATCAGAATCATTTCAAAAAAGTTGCGAAAGTAAAAGCACTGTCCTTGTCCTTTGTTTTCGGATATTGTATAATCTGAAAAAACGGAGAGAAATGAAGGTTTTACGATGTCTGAATTCAAAGAATTAATCAAATCCTTTTCCAAAAGCCGAGAATATGTCCGTGACTTTTTTGTGTACGGTTTTAAGACGCGTGACGAATTTGGCGGTTGGAGCGGCCGCACCTATGACAACGAACGCCGCAGATTGGAAAGCTGGCTGTCCGGTTACGTTCGTCAGGACTATAGCGGAAAAGCAAAAAATATCTACTTATCCATTGACAGCAATCTGCTCGATACCAATCCCTTATACCGTGTGTGGAAAGCCAAAAGCTTTACGGATAATGACATTATGCTGCACTTTTATATCTTAGATTATCTACAGCGATTTTCGGAAAGCACAGCCGATGAGATAACAGACGGTATTCTTGCGGAATATGATGTCATGTTTGATTCGCAGATTGTGCGGCGAAAATGCAATCAATATGCCAAAGATGGTATTTTGTCAAAGGAAAAAAGCGGAAAGGAAGTCTTATACGCGCTTAATCCTCCTTTTCGGGAATTGCTGTCCGCATATCCTAATTTAAGCAACGCGATTAAATTTTATCAGCTTTCCTCTCCGCTTGGAATTGTGGGAAATACAATGATGGAGAATGCATCCTTCAAAAATGACATTTTCCGCATCAAGCATAATTTTTTTGTACATACCTTAGAGGACGAGATTCTTCTTGCCATTCTTCAAGCAATGAACGAGGAAAAGACGGTGCTGTTAAAGGTAAAGAGTACGAAAACAGAAAACTTTTTGGAGGCAGAAGGCGTTCCGCTAAAGGTCTTTGTCAGCACCCGAACAGGGCGGCGTTTTCTGTGCCTTTATCGTCCGAAAACAAAACGTTTTACGGCAGTGCGGCTTGATGCTGTGAAAAATGTGGAAATAAAAGATGCCTATCCTGATTATAAAGACATTCGGGAAAACTTAGAAAAAAACAAGACGCTTGCGTGGGGCGTTTCTTTTCAAAACAGCAATCATAGGCATTTGGAGCACGTCAAGCTGACACTGCATATTAACGAGCATTCCGAGGCGTTTATTCTGAAACGGTTGGAACGGGAGGGGAAAGGCGGTACCATTCGACGCATTGCTCCCGACACGTTCTGTTATGAAACAGACGTGTTTGACGCAAACGAAATGGTGCCGTGGATTCGCACGTTTATCGGAAGGGTCACAGCAATCGAATCAGACAATCAAAAGCTCAACCAACTTTTTCAAAGAGATTTTGAGGAAATGTACCGTATGTATTTTGGAGAATGCGCGGAGGATTATAAATGACTGAATTATTTTCAGAAGTATACAATTGCTACTTTCAGGTGATTAAATCCCTGATTGAAACGAAAAAATGCATATCCGAAAAAGAGCTGAATTTTCGCATTCAGGACAGTTGCTTTGAAGAAAGTATTCTTTACTTGCTTCCGAAACTTACAAAAAACGGCTGGGGATTCTATGAAAAGCAGAATGGTATGCTGCGTTCAAAACTCTCTACAGACTTTTATGTTCCGCTTACTGATTTGCAAAAGTCCTATTTAAAAGCGATTCTCACAGACGATAAAATTCGCCTTTTTCTCAGCGATGAGGAAATCGCACAGATCAATACGGCTTTTGCGGATGTCAAACCGCTTTATTTCGCGGAGGATTTCTACTACTATGATCGTTTTGCAGACAAAGACGACTATCAAAATCCCGAGTATAGAAAGCATTTTCAAACGATTATGACAGCGATTCAAAACCATGAATATCTGGACATTCTTTACGAATCGCGCGATAACCATAGAGTGCATCACAAATATCTGCCGTGCCGCCTTGAATATTCCATCAAGAATGATCGCTTTCGCTTGCTGGCTGTCGAGTCCCACTTACAGCGAAATCCGAGGATTGAAATATTGAATGTAAACCGCATTGTTAAAATAATATCAACCGGAGAAACGGCAAAGCAAGCGCCCAATATCAATAAGTCTTTGAAACGCTCCTATTATCGCGAGCCTGCACGGATTATCATAAAAGACAGGCGCAATGCCTTAGAGCGCGCGATGCTGCAATTTGCCAATTATGAAAAAAGTACGCGGAAAATAGATACCGATACATACGAATGTCTGATTTACTACAATCAAAAAACGGAAACGGAGCTTTTAATAGAAGTTTTGTCGTTTGGACCGATGATAAAAGTTGTGGGAAGTGAATCCTTCCTTCAGCTGATCAAAGAACGGCTTATGCGTCAGGCAAAGCTGTCGCAGCGAGGTGTTTGATTTGTTCCAAATAAAGCAGCGATAATTGAACTTGTCAACTGTAACCGTTTTGCTCTTTGCGTCATATCTCAATATAAGAACGTGGAGAAAACAGAGATTATGGCGATAGGATATTTGACCGCACAGGCGCGGACAGCACAGGATGCTGTACCGATAGCCGACGTGTACATACAGATATTAGATGATGAAAGAAACATTATTTATGAAATGACCACAGACGGAAACGGAGAAACACAGACGGTTCCGCTGGAAACACTCGATAAAAGCTTTTCTCAAAATCAATACTATACGGGGATACCTTATATCAGTTACAGCGTATTTGCACAAAAGGCGGGATTTAATTCCATTTCGGTGTCGGACATTCCGATTCTTGACGGAGAAACCGCAATTTTGCCGATTGCCCTTGTCCCGATGCAGGAGCGGCAAAGCATTCCAACGCAGACGGAAATTTATGTGGGAAAGCCCGCGGTCGCGATGCAGGAGGCACGCAGCCAGGAAGGAACGGTGATTACGCCTTATGCGGAGCGTGTGCTGCGTCAGGTAGTCATCCCTAACCCAATCACCGTGCATATGGGCGCTCCGAGCGCTTACGCTACCAATGTACAGGTACCGTTTACCGATTACATAAAAAATGTTGCCAGCAGCGAAATTTATCCCACATGGCCGGATGCGGCTTTGCGGGCAAACATTTATGCGATCATTACATTTGCACTAAATCGTGTTTACACTGAGTGGTACAGAAACAAAGGATACAACTTTGATATCACGAATAACACCGCGTATGACCAATATTTTGTATACGGGCGTCCCATTTATGACTCGATCAGCAAAATCGTAGACGAAATTTTTAACGAATATGTTCGAAGAAGCGGTCAGAATGCTCCGTATTTTACCTCTTTTTGTAATGGCACGACCGCGACTTGTCAGGGACTGTCGCAGTGGGGAACGGTATCTTTGGCAAACCGACGACTGACGCCGCTCCAAATACTGCGCTCTTATTATCCCAATGATATCGAAATTGCGGAAACAAATACGATTACCGGTATCGTTTCCTCTTATCCCGGTACCGCATTGCGGATGGGAAGCACAGGGCTTGACGTGCAGACGATACAGACCTATCTAAACAGAATTCGAAGAAACTATCCCGCAATCCCCGCGATTACGGATAATGCCGGTGTATTCGGTGACAGCACAAGAGCGGCAGTGAGCGCATTTCAGAGAATTTTTAACTTGACATCGGACGGGATTGTAGGAAAAGCCACATGGTACAAAATCTCGAGCATTTATACCGCAGTGGCAAGACTCGGTGAATTGGACAGCGAAGGCAATACCCTCGGAATAGGAACAGTTCCGCCCTCTGCAACGCTCAGACAAGGCTCTAGAGGGCAGGACGTTATCACCTTGCAATATCTGTTAAATGTAATTGGTGAATACTATCCCGGCATCCCGAGGATTACACAAGACGGCATTTTTGGCAGCGGAACAAGGCAGGCAGTGATTGCCTTTCAAAATCAGATGCGGCTCTCTCCGGACGGTATTGTGGGCGCCCGCACATGGAATGCGTTGTATGATACGTATCTTGGAATCGGGGAAAACAGCCCTTCACCGGGAACCGGCACGTTTTCGTATACTGTGAAAAGCGGAGATACGCTTTGGCAGCTCGCGAGGCGTTTCGGAACAACCGTGAATGCGATTATGAATCTAAACGGATTGACAAGCGATTTCCTTAATGTTGGTCAGGTGCTGCAGATTCCGGGGCGTGCGTAAAAAGCTTTTCTAGGAAAATAACTTTTTATACAAATCCTTGCAAAGTATAAACAGAAGATGTACAATGAGGAAAATAACAAAATGACAGAATACACGGGAGCTTGTATACAGGCTGAGAGGAAGGTGCGACCTTCGACCGGTAACCTGATTTGGATAATGCCAACGTAGGGATGATGTATTTTATATACGCATTTTAACGGAAGTTATCGGACAGGTAACTTCTGTTTTTTATGCACACGGGCATTTAAAGGAAGAATGTCAGTAGAGCTGACGGGAGATTAATATGATAAAAGGAGCAATTTTTGATGTAGACGGGACACTGCTCGATTCGATGTTTATCTGGGACACCATTGGTGAGGATTACTTGCGCAGTATCGGTTATACGCCAAAAGAAAATTTAAAGGAAACTTTTAAATGCATGAGTTTGTATCAGGCGGCGTGTTACTATCAAACCGAATACGGTGTAACGCTTTCCGTGGAGGAAATTATGAACGGCATCAATCGCATGATAGACCATCGGTATCGATACGAGGTCATGCCAAAATCGGGAGTCCGTGAATTTTTGCACAAATTAAATGATATGGGTGTCATAATGTGTATTGCGACTGCCACAGATAAGCCGTTTGTACAGGTGGCGCTGGAACGATGCGGCATTGCGCAATATTTTTCGGAAATCTTTACCTGTACGATTGTCGGTTCCGGAAAAGATGAGCCATTTATCTATCGTGAAGCACTCAAACATATTGGCACGGAAAAATCTGCTACGGTCGTGTTTGAAGATGCGCTATATGCGCTAAAGACGGCAAAAGCGGACGGGTTTTGGACTGCCGCCGTATATGATGTTCATGAGAAAAAACAAGAGGAAGTCAGGGCGCTTGCACATTGTTATATCAAGGATTTCTTGAATTTGGATTTCTTTTGGAATTTTGCGTCACAATTATCATAGAGGAGAAAAAACAATGAAAACAGGGATTTGTTATGTCGTCGGAGCGGGGGAAAACTATGGTTTGGATTTCATGCCACATTCAGATGATTATGTTATTGCCGCTGACGCAGGCTTTCAGGTTTTGGAGCAAAACGGTATTAAAATCGATATGGTGATCGGTGATTTTGATACGCTGCATCAGGTTCCCACACACTCGAATGTGATTGTCTTAAATAAGGAAAAGGATACAACGGATATGCTGTCCGCCGTCCGCGAGGGGATTAAGAAGGGATATGATATCTTTCATATTTACTGCGGAACCGGCGGGCGGGTAGAGCATACCATCGCAAATATGCAGCTTTTAACCGAACTGTCCCAGAGGGGGAAACATGGTTTTTTGTTTGGGAAAGATTATATTATAACTGCTGTTACAAATGAAACGCTTCACTTTCCGAAGGAGGCTTCGGGTTTCGTATCTGTGTTTTCGCATTCGGATAAAGCGGAGGGAGTATTTTTGAAGGGGTTAAAGTATGAACTGGAAAATGCCGTTTTGTCAAACACTTATCCGCTTGGTGTCAGCAATGAGTTTATCGGGGAAGAAAGCAGTATTTCTGTCGGAAACGGGACGTTGGTCGTTGTCTTTCCGAAAGAGGTGAGATGGGACTAACCTTTCACCGTTGCAATCCAGTCCTCGAGCGCCTGTATTAGCAAAAACTGCTGCCGCATAACAGCCTTTGCTGTTTCGGGAATGTTTGGCATATTTTCTTTTTCATTAATATTTTCCACAAGATATGCTTTGAGTTGTTTGATGTTATTTTCAATATTTTCGATACACGTTTTTTGGTCTTGTGGTGACAGGCTGTCCAAATTGACAATGACAGCATTAAAATCTAAATAAATGTTGACGGACTTTGCAGAGATTTCCAGCATAAGCCGTTCAAATTCTTTTTCACCTTTGTCGGTTAAAGCATATACTGCTTTTTCCGGCATTTTTCCTTCTTTCTCGATATGACTTTTGATAAGTCCCTTTTCCTCTAACTGAATAACTTTTTTATAAATGGAAGGCGTGCTGATTTTTACCCATTTCGATATATTGCGGTATTCGACCAGCTTTTGGATATCGTAAGCGCTCAATGCCTCTTTCTTCAAAATTCCCAATACAATTAAATCAATGGTAGCCATAATAATCCTCCGTGATGTGACTTTTTCTTGACAACTACTATAAATTATAGTATTATACTGATTGAGTTGCAACTGCTATAAATTATACTACTATAAAAATAGTAGAACGAAAGGAGCATCAAATATGAACGAGAAAAATAAAAAAATGGAGCTTTTAGGGGAAGCGCCGATACCAAAGGCGCTTTTGGCATTGGGACTGCCGACGATGGTAGGAATGCTTATTAACGCATTGTACAATTTGGCAGATACTTATTTTGTGAGTGGGCTTGGGACGGAACAGATGGGAGCGATCACAGTGGCGTATCCACTTGGGCAGGTTGTTGTAGGCTTGGGACTGTTGTTTGGAAATGGCGCGGCTGCATATCTGTCACGTCTTTTAGGGCGAGGAGAGAAAGAAAAGGCAAACCAAGTAGCAAGCACCGCTTTATACAGCGGAATTTTCAGTGGGGCAGCAGTCATCTTTTTTTCCGTTATGTTTCTGAAACCGATTTTGAAGCAATTGGGTGCAGTTGACAGTATTATGCCATATGCCCTTACTTACACGAGCATCTATATTACATTTTCAATTTTTAACGTGTTCAATGTCACAATGAACAACATTGTATCGAGCGAAGGCGCGGCAAAAACAGCCATGTGTGCATTAATGACGGGGGCAGTATTGAATGTGGCGTTGGATCCGATTATGATATATCGATTTGACCTTGGCGTTGCGGGTGCGGCAATTGCGACGGCAATTTCCCAAGCAGTTTCTACGTTGGTATATTTGTGTTATATCTTTCAGAAAAAGAGCCTGTTTCGTTTTCATATAAAAGACTGCTGTTTCTCCAAAGAAATTTTATCCGAGATTTTAAAAATCGGCGTTCCGACATTGTTATTTCAGATTTTAACCAGTCTTTCCGTTGCAATGACCAATGATGCAGTAACAGAATATGGAAGTTCAGCACTTGCAGCAATGGGAGCAGTTACAAAAATGATGTCGATCGGAACATTGGTCGTGTTTGGATTTTTGAAAGGATTTCAGCCGATTGCGGGATTTAGCTATGGTTCGAAAAAGTATGACCGTTTACGGGAGGTAATTCGAACTTCAGTTGTCTGGTCAACAGCGTTTTGCGTGATTTTCGGGCTGCTTGCTGCGGTATTTTCGAAGGAGATTATCGCGCAGTTTACAAGAGATGATATGGAAATGATTCGCGTCGGACAAATAGCGTTGCGAGCGAATGGTATATCTTTTATGGTGTTTGGGTTCCATACGACATATTCGTTTCTTTTTCTTGTCATGGGAAAAGCGAAAGAGGGATGTATTCTCGGCGCGTGTCGACAGGGGATTTGCTTTGTGCCTGTAATCATACTTCTTCCGCGGATTTTGGGGTTAAATGGAATACTTTACGCGCAGCCGACTGCGGACATACTCGCCGCGGTTGTGACTGTTTATATGATGAGGAGGTTGTCTTTTGCAGTATAGCCTGTTGCAACTTGTCAGGGACATATTCATTATTTTTCATTACCTTTTCTTGGTTTTCCCTGTTTTCCATACTCTAAGTTATGAAGAATGACACGTTTTAGCTTGTCCTCCACGTTTTAATTACTGGTATCAGAAAAATGTATCTCAACTAAGTATTTTGTCTTGTCAATCTTCTGTTGTAAACAGGGCGGTGTCTGCCCTGTGGTAGTGGTCAGAATGTTATTGCTCATGTTCCTTCTTTTGAACGCAAAAAAGACGCATGGTTTACAATTTACTTTTCCATGCGCCTTTACGCTATTGTTTTGATATTAAGTTGATTCTTTATTATGTCAACTGCATAACTTCAGCTTCAAGTTCTTTTAATTCGTCCATTGATAAAGATGATAAATAACGTACAATTTTTAATGTGACTTTGCTCGTTAAAAAATTTACAAACAATATTAATTTTTTGTATTTTCTGTTCTGCTTGATGTAAGAGTAAAATTATCTGTCAGAAATCAAAATGAATCATCTCCTCTGTCAGCTTTCTGTTTGATATAATAGAAAAATCATCAATATATTCACCTGTCTGATAGTCATAGATAAGAATTTTATGGGGTTCTTTAAGAGAAATCCATATTTCAAAATCTGCCGGTTCCAGTTCTCCGTCCGTTGTCAACATACCATTAAACCACCAGTAAGATGCGTCTTCCCCATATATAAAATCCACACTGAAACGAATTCCCTCTATGCCTTCCACTGTTGTTATCCCCTGCATACAGTTTAAAACGTCCGCTTTTTCGTCAAGTTCTGGTATTTTGCTGTATATTTCATTTTTCAAATTCTCTACTTCCTCATAGTGATGCGTCCGCCAGTCATATATTTCCATTCGGTCATATTCCGGGCAGGCAAGGTAAACCTTTTTTCCTTTTATATTAGGAATTACAACAGAAAAATCGGTCTTATCCTTTGCAAAAGGAATTGTTTCCGCATAATAAACTATCACATTCACAATATTTGGATTATTCTCATCTTCTTCCCACACCACTTTACTGACGTGGAAGGAATACAGATTTATTTTTCCATTCACAGTAAGCTGCCCTGTTTCTTCATCATATATGGTGTCTGGTATGGACATATACCCTGTTCCAAGCGGCTTGCCAATTACATAAATTTTAAGGGCAACGGATAACAGGGACATAAACAGAACACACACCAGTATTCCTATGGTTATTTTCAGACGATTCGTGCGCTTTCGTATCTTTTTTAATGCGTCCACGACAATAGTATCATAGGCAGATAAATCATCTTTTCCGATACTTTCCTCCATTTCCGTATAAATTTTATGGCATTCCTCACATTCCCCTAAATGCTTTTTCACCAGTTCACTTCCTGTATCACTTAAAATGTTGTCAATGTAGCCGGGAAGAAGATCCCGTATCACATCACAGTTATATTTCTCATTCATTCTGACTGATCTCCTTTCTGATTTTTTGTTTGGCACGGAAAAAAACAGTCCTGCTCCAATTTTCACTTTTTCCCATTATTTCCCCGATTTCGCGGAAAGACAATTCTCCACTTATACGATACAATACAACTTCTCTCTCTTGTTCTGGCAGATGGTGGATTGCCTGATAAAGTTCTATCTTATTTTCCTGCAGAATAACAAAAGTTTCCCCTTCCGATATTGAAACATCTGGCAGATCATCGCTCAGTTCCACCATTTTCAAACGTTTCTTTTTCCGAAATTCCTGCCATAATATATGCTTTGCAATCTGGCAGAGCCATACAGACAGTTTACAAGAAGCATCATAACGTGAAATAGACATACTTGCCTTCAAAAAAGTTTCCTGTGTCATTTCCTCTGACCATTCGGCATTATGCGTATGGGAATATAAAAATCCATAAACTAATCTGGAATACTTCTGATAAACAACTTCCATATCTGAGTAATCCATTTCTTAACTCACCTCCTCTACCCTTTATATCACATTAATTTATAATTCGTTACAAATATTATAATTTTTATAAATGTGAATTAAAAAGCTACAATACTCAATCGCAAAAATTGATTTATCATAGCTCATTTACAGCCTTACATTACTGCTTGCTGCTGGCTTTCCGTTTCAGATAATTTTGATGTAACTTATCCTTATACAGTTTATAACTCCGATAGCATGCTACAATAAATTTTGTTTGTGAGCAGTGTGCCAATATGGTACAATCAAAAAGGATTTGCAATACATAGTGCTAAGA
>JAIEDW010000003.1 GCA_029067805.1 Lachnospiraceae bacterium | reverse complement strand
GAAAATTCCATAATCGGTGTCTTTTTCGCGATACCCTTTTTCGTGATCATAAACAGATGTTTTCCATCCTCATAATCACTGATCGGTATCATTGCCGATATCTTTTCACCCGGATTCAACTGTAAAATATTGACAATTGCCGTTCCTCTTGCCGTTCTGCCTGCTTCCGGTATCTCATACGCTTTGATTCGGTAAACGCGCCCGAAATTCGTAAAGAACATCAGATAATGATGCGTCGTCGTCATAAGTAAATCCTCGATATAATCGTCCTCAATCGTGGACATACCTTTTATTCCGCGACCGCCTCTATGCTGCGTCTTAAAATTATCGACAGTCATACGCTTGATATAGCCAAGGCTTGTCATCGCGATAATCGTATTATCACGTGGAATCAAATCCTCCATATCAATTTCCGCTTCATCATACCCAAAGCTTGTACGTCTGTCATCACCGTACTTATCGGAAATCGCTGTAATTTCTGTCTTAATCACACCAAGCAAAAGCTTTTTATCCGCCAAAATTGCCTTAAACTCCTCAATTTTCTTCAAAAGCTCTGCGTGTTCCTGCTCTAATTTTTCCCGTTCCAAGCCTGTCAGTGCACGCAGACGCATATCCACAATCGCCTGTGCCTGTACATCAGTCAGACCAAAACGTGTAATTAAGCCCTCTTTTGCAATCTGTGTATTTTGACTATTTCTGATAATCTGAATGACTTCATCAATGTTATCAAGCGCAATCAACAATCCCTGTAAAATATGATCACGCTCTTCCGCCTTATTCAAATCATACTGCGTTCTTCTTGTGACAACTTCCTCTTGATGTTTAATATAATACATCAGTACATCTTTGAGATTCATAACTTTTGGCTGATTATTGACAAGTGCAAGCATAATTACGCCAAAGCTATCCTGAAGCTGTGTATGTTTATAAAGTTGATTTAAAATGATATTAGCATTCACATCTTTTCGAAGCTCAATGCAGATACGCATACCTTCCCTGTTTGATTCGTCACGAAGATCCGTGATGCCGTCAATTCGTTTTTCTTTTACCAATTCGGCAATTTTTTCAATTAATCTTGCCTTATTGACCATATAAGGAAGCTCTGATACAATAATGCGATTCTTTCCATTTGGCAATGTTTCTATATTTGTGACGCTACGCACTCTGATTTTACCGCGTCCTGTGCGGTAAGCTTCCTCCACACCACGCGTACCCAGTATAATACCACCTGTCGGAAAATCGGGACCTTTTACAATTGGGAGAATTTCTTCAATCTCTGTATCTCTGTCCTCATTAACACGATTGTCAATAATCTTTACAACAGCACCAATCACTTCCCGCAGATTATGTGGCGGGATATTCGTCGCCATACCGACAGCAATGCCCTGTGTACCATTTACCAAAAGATTGGGATAACGACTTGGAAGCACAACCGGCTCTTTTTCGGTTTCATCAAAGTTCGGCACGAAATCAACTGTATCTTTATTGATATCAGCCAGAAGTTCCATCGAAATTTTGCTCAATCTTGCCTCGGTATATCGCATCGCAGCGGCACCATCGCCGTCAACCGAACCAAAATTTCCATGACCGTCTACAAGCGGGTAGCGCGTAGACCATTCCTGTGCCATATTGACCAATGCACCATAAATAGAGCTGTCACCATGCGGATGATACTTACCCATTGTATCACCGACAATACGCGCGCTTTTTCTGTGTGGTTTGTCGGGACCGTTGTTCAACTCAATCATAGAATAGAGCACTCGCCTCTGCACCGGCTTTAATCCGTCACGGACATCTGGCAGAGCACGGGAAGCGATTACGCTCATGGCATATTCAATGTATGACTTTTCCATTGTTTTTTGTAAATCGACTTCCTCTATTTTGTCAAATATTGTATCATCCATACTTTTTATAATCCTCCATAACAGCGATAATTAAATGCTAAGTCCTGTCTGAACAGTAACAATTAAATATCCAGATTTTTAGCATATTTTGCATTTGTTTCAATAAATTCACGCCGCGGTTCAACCTTATCGCCCATAAGTGTCGTAAAAATCAGATCAATCTCTGACTCTGTCTCTTCATTCATGGAAACCTTCAAAAGAATACGTTTTTCCGGATCCATTGTTGTATCCCAAAGCTGTTCGGCATCCATCTCTCCAAGTCCTTTGTAACGCTGTATTTTATTATTCTGATCACGACCGACCTCATCCAAAATACCGGCAAGTTCCTCATCAGAATATGCATACCAGACTTTTTTGTTTTTATCAAGCTTATACAATGGCGGTTTTGCCAGATAAACATGTCCTTGTTTGATCAACTCCGGCATAAATCGATATAAAAACGTCAACATCAATGTCGCAATATGCGCTCCGTCAACATCGGCATCTGTCATAATGATAATTTTGTCATATCGAAGCTTCTCGATATCAAAATCCTCATGAATACCGGTACCGAACGCAGTAATCATTGCTTTTATTTCCGCATTACCATAGATTCTATCAAGCCGCGCTTTTTCAACATTTAAAATCTTACCGCGCAGCGGAAGAATTGCCTGTGTTGCACGGTTTCTTGCAGTCTTTGCGCTACCGCCCGCGGAATCTCCCTCTACGATAAAAATTTCACAATTTTTCGGATCTTTATCGGAACAATCAGCAAGCTTTCCGGGAAGCGTCATTCCATCTAACGCAGTTTTTCTTCTCGTTAAATCACGCGCTTTTCTTGCCGCTTCTCTCGCGCGTTGCGCGAGAATCGATTTTTCGCAAATCTGCTTTGCAACAGTCGGATTCTGCTCCAGATAATATGTTAGATATTCGCTGACAACACTGTCAACTGCCCCTCTTGCTTCGCTGTTTCCAAGCTTTTGCTTTGTCTGCCCCTCAAACTGAGGATCCTCAATTTTAACCGAAACAATTGCTGTTAAACCTTCTCGAATATCTTCACCACTTAAGTTCGCTTCACTGTCTTTTAAAAGCTTTGCATTTCGTGCATAATCATTAAACGTTTTTGTAATTGCATTTCGAAATCCTGCAAGATGTGTACCACCTTCCGGCGTATTGATATTGTTTACAAAGCTGTATGTGCTTTCCGTATAGGAATCGTTATGCTGCATTGCCACTTCCACATACACATTGTCCTTTTTTCCTTCAAAATAAAGCACATCATCATACAATGGCGTTTTACTTCTGTTTAAATATGTCACAAATTCTTTGATACCGCCCTCATAATGAAATGTCTTTTCTATTACACCGTCCTCGGGACGCAGATCACGCAAAACAATTTTCAAATTTTTCGTCAAAAATGCCATCTCACGAAGCCGCTGCTTTAAAATATCATAATCGTACACCGTTTCCTCAAAAATCGTAGGATCGGGCAAAAACGTTACTTTTGTGCCTGTCTTTTCAATCGGACATTCACCCACTACTTTCAGCGGATAGCATACATGACCTCTCTCGTAACGTTGTTTATAAACCTTACCTTCACTGGAAATTTCGACTTCAAGCCAAGTCGAAAGCGCATTTACAACCGACGCGCCAACGCCGTGAAGTCCGCCGGAAACTTTGTAACCGCCGCCACCAAATTTTCCGCCAGCATGAAGAATCGTAAAAACAACTTCAACAGCGGGAATTCCCGCTTTATGATTAATACCGACAGGGATTCCGCGTCCGTTATCGACAACCGTTATCGAATTTTCGGGATTAATCGTTACCTCGATCGTATCACAAACTCCCGCAAGCGCCTCATCCACGGAATTGTCTACAATCTCATATACAAGATGATGCAAACCTCTTGAAGAAGTGCTGCCGATATACATACCGGGTCTTTTCCGAACTGCTTCCAGTCCTTCCAATATCTGAATTTGGTCAGCTCCATATTCGTTGCTCATATATTTCCTCCATTAATTACATGCTAGTTTTCCTGCACGATCACTGCATTAGAAACCTTAAAAATCCGATTAATCTCAAACCTGTTATTGACAAACTCCTCAAGTCCCGTACAGGTAATAATCGTTTGAATATCACCAATACTATTCAACAGATAATTCTGTCGGTTACTGTCAAGCTCCGACAAAACATCATCTAAAAGTAAAAGTGGAGTATCTTTCGTTATCTTTTTCACAAGCTCTATCTCGGAAAGCTTCAATGATAAAGCTGCCGTCCGTTGCTGTCCCTGTGAACCAAATTTCCGAATATCAATATCACCGACAAGAAACGAAAAATCATCTCTGTGCGGTCCAACCGTCGTCTGCTTTAGTTTGATATCTTTTTCATTGCTGTTCTTTAGTTTTGCTTCAAATTCTTCCATTGCGACATCAGGCTCATAAACAATCTTTAATTCTTCTTTTCCACCCGATAATCTGACATGAATGTCATAAATAATCTCATTAAGCTGCTTTACAAACGCCGCTCTCCTCTCAATAATCTTACTTCCATACGAAATAAGCTGTGAATCCCAAATAAAAAGAGTATCTCTCAGATTTGGATTGAATGATAAATCCTTTAACAATTTATTTCTCTGATTGACAATCTTATTGTAATTGTTGAGATTATACAAATAAAAACTGTCAAGCTGGCAAAGCTCCATATCGACAAAACGACGACGCTCCGAAGGTCCGTTTTTGATAATCGATAAATCTTCCGGAGAAAAAAACACAACATTCAAAAGTCCCAATAAATCCGCCGCTTTTTTAATCTTTTGGCCATTGATTGCAATTCCTTTGGTCTTGTTCTTCCGAAGATGCATATCAACACGGTTTTCAAGCTCGTCCTTTATCACATAAGTGCGAATATGCGCTTCCTCTGCATGAAAGTTTACTATATCCTTATCTTTGCTTCCCTTATGGGATTTGGTTGTGGCGGAAAGATAAATCGACTCCAAAATATTTGTCTTTCCCTGCGCATTATCGCCATATAAAATATTTGTTCCACTGTCAAAATAAATGGACAGCTCGGAATAATTTCTAAAATTCTCAAGTTCCAATGATTTTATGATCATGAATCAATACCCATTCTAAAGCATATCCTTTTAGAGAGCTTTATTTCTCACAACAAAGCTGTTTCCGTCAAAACTGACTTCATCATCAACCACAAGTTTTTTTCCGCGGCGCGTATCAATCACACCGTTTACTTTGACAAGTCCGTTCTGAATCACTTCTTTTGCCTCAACTCCGGATTCCACAAGTCCCGCAAGCTTTAATGCCTGGCCAAGTTTTATAAAATCATCTCTGATAAACAATTCTTCCATAGTTGCCTCCATACAAC
>JAIEDW010000299.1 GCA_029067805.1 Lachnospiraceae bacterium | reverse complement strand
GCATATTGATGTCGTGATTTGCCTCAAGCAAGAGCACATCCATGCCCTTCAAGCTTTCCACCGTATAATCATTATAAATGCCTAAATCTGTTGCCACCGCCATACGTTTACTCCCGTACTGAAATCTGTACGCTACCGGCTCTGCGGCATCGTGTGATATCTTCATCGGATTTACTGTGATATCCTTTAGGATAAATTTTTCGTCCGCGTTCACCACGTGAAAAAGTGAGTCATCTATCTTCCCAAGATTACTCACTTTTCGGATAGCAGATATCGTACCTTTCGTTCCATAGACTGGAATCCCGAATTTTCTGCACATCACACCCAGACCGTTAATATGGTCTGAGTGCTCATGTGTGATAAGGATGCCGTCTATATCGCTTCCTGCAAGTCCAAGCTCATTGAGTCCTTCAACCGTCTTTTTCCCACTTATGCCTACATCTACCAGTAAATGCGTTGCTTCCGTACCAATATAAATACAGTTGCCGCTGCTTCCGCTGGCTATACTACACATTTTCATTTGTTTAACCCCTTAACCTTTTTTCCAGTATATCTCAACTTTATCTCCGTTGTAAAGTTCCTGTGTGTACTGTGCGTCTTTGCCGTTCACCATCGTGACAATGCCTGAACCCTGCATTTTACTTGTATCAAAATTAATATAATCAAAGATATCTACAAACGTATAATTCTTTTTCCCTTTCATGACAACCGGTTCCTGATTAATGATTACAATAATCTTTCTGGAGCCGTCCGCGCTAACCTCTGTTTCCGCATTGTCCATAAATTCGGGACGCACCTGCTCTTTCTCTTTTGGTTCCTCCTTCTTTTCTTCGTTGTCCAGCGCTTGTGCTGTTTCTGTATTATTCTCTTCATTTAATGCTATTGACGCCGCCTCTTTGATTTCTTCTTGTGAATTTTCTTCCTGAGGTTTTTCCTCTTGCGGCTCTTGCTCTATCGTTTCATCTTTTTCTTCTGCTTTCGGTTCTTCCTTTACGACTTCCTCCGTGACGCGATCTGAGGGATTTACCGTTTCGGAAGTTGTTTCTTCCCGTTCCTCGTTTTTTACCGGTTCATTGACTGTATCAGTCACTTTTTCTTCTTTTCTTTCTTCCGCCACAGGCGCTTTCTTACTCTTGATTTCAATCTTATCGGCATTGTAAATAACCGTATCCAGTCTTGCTTCCCCACCATTGATATAAATGGACATATCCTCTGTAGAAACGCCCATATATTCACAAAACTGCGCAATCGGATAAGCAAAGAATACCTCGACCTGATCCCCGTTCTGTATCATATATTCTCCGGTGACAACCTTTCCGTTTACCCGAACCGGCTTTGGCAGATACATCTCCTCTCCGTTCACAATAACTGTAATTTTACCGTTACAGTCAACAAGTTCCGCAATTTTTTCATGCGCATCCTGTCCTACGGTTGACGCTTCCACGCTGATAATATCGTTTGACCGTATGCTGTGACTTAAATCCACGCTTTCTCCGTTTAAATATACATGTGCGCTTTCACCGTAGTCGCCCTTGGTGACACGTTTTTTTCCATTCACTGTATAGTGCAGCCGCTCACCGCGTCTAGGGAAAAGTCCCTCCCGCGGGAAATCCGCCTGTACTGCCGCGTCCATGACCGTCAGCTTATTGTTATCATAAAGCTTTATCTTCTTTCCATTAAACGTTATGTGGATAAAATTATTATTCCTCTCATACTGCGTAAGGCATATACCAATCGGTGTAATGATCGTCGAATCCTTTAACGCACCTTCAGGAAACTTGATATTGCTCATAATCTCCTCACCGCGTATCGCCACACGCGAAAGGTCAAGACCGAGTTCCTGTGCGAGCCGCTCATCAAAGCCCTTGATTTTTCCACCGCCGCCGACAATAAACACGGCACTTGGCGCGTTTCCGCCATTCAATTCCTGGATTGTACTGGCAGTAAGCTTTGCCATGTGTTCTATCTCGGGCTGGCACATCGCAAGAACTTCCTCAGCCGTAATAATCTGCTCCATGCCCATGATGTCTTCATAGATAATCTCTGTCTGCTCCGATGCAGCAAGCTTTATCTTTTCGGCAGATGTAAAATCAATCAGACAAGTCTTTGCGATCAACTCTGTAAGGGAATCGCCCGCACACGGCAACATGCCAAACGCAATAATGCTTCCGTCATCCGTAACGGAAATATCCGATGTACCAGCGCCCACATCAACCATCGCGATATTCAACAATCTGAATTTTTCAGGAATCGCCACCCTGATTGCCGCAATCGGCTCGAGGGTAAGACTTTCTACTTTTAATCCGGCAAGCTCCACAGCACTGTGAAGTCCATCCACCACGTCATCGGGCAGAAACGTCGCAATCAAATCGGCGCCCAGCGTCTTCGCCTTATGGTGCTCGGGTTCGCTCATCCAAAGCCCGTTAATATAATATTTCACAACGGAATGTCCTACGCAGTAAAAATGCATATCTGTATCGTTTTTCTCTTGAAACTCCACAAGCGCATTGTCAACCCCCATAGAAATCAACGTGCCCATATCGTCCCGCGTAACATTTCTCTCGCGGTCAAGCTCCATATCGACATGCACATTCATTGTTTTCAAAACGCGTCCTGCAGCGGCAATACACACCTTTTCAAGCTTCAATCCCGTTGTGTCCTGAAGCGATTGTCTGATGTCCGCTACGGTAGCCGCAACTCTGTTGATATCATGTATCTGACCGTCCAGCATAGCGCGTGTCTGATGTTCCCTAATTTCCTGTGCGATGACAACAAACTGCTCTCCCTCTCTGTAGCCCACTGTTCCTACAACTTTCCGCGTACCGATATCCAGTCCGAAAACAATTTGTTCTTCATTAACACTTATTTTATCCATGCCTTAAATCCCCCATTATCGCATTAATTTGTTGATAGGTTTCCTCTAAATCGCCGTTGTTTACGATTACTCTCCGACAGTGGTGTCGAAACGCGTCTTCGCTAAGCTGTCCCTTCATAATGTCCGACACTTTCTTTTCGCTGTACCCGCGGTGCCGATAAAGTCGTTCCTTCCTTACCGCTTCGTCGGAATGAATATACCAAAGCTCGTCCACGATTTCGTCGTAATGTTCCTCTATCAAAAGAGCTGCCTCGATGAAAAAGTAATCCGCTTCATTCCTTGCACGCTCATAAGAAATCTGCTCTTTGATATAGTTTTTTACCGCCGGGTGGACAATCGCATTCACACCCGCTAAAAGCGTTTCATCTCCAAAAATGAGTTCCGCCATCTTCGCTTTATCTATCGCGCCGTCATCACACAAAATCCGCTCTCCCAAAAGCCCCACAATCGCATTATAACACGTCTGTCCTTTTTCGTACAGAAGATGCGCCGCTTCGTCTGCCCTTATGATCCTACACGGATAATGCTCGCCAATGTAAGAAAGAACCTGCGTTTTTCCCGCTCCCACGCCGCCTGTTATTCCTATGATTTTCATCGCACACATTTATTTTGCCTCATACCAGTCAGTGCCCGTATGGAGATCCGTTTCAAGTTTTACCGCAAGCTTGCACGCATTCTGCATCTCGTTCGTCAAAAGCTCCCGCACCGTTTCCACTTCATCCTGTCTTGTTTCGATCAAAAGCTCATCATGAATCTGCAAGATCAGCTTTGACTTTAATCCCTTTTCCTTGAGTGCATCATACACATGAATCATCGCAATCTTGATAATGTCCGCCGCCGTTCCCTGTATCGGAGAATTCATTGCGACACGCTCGCCAAACGAACGCTGCATAAAGTTTGACGATTTCAGCTCGGGAACCGGCCTTCTTCTGCCAAACATGGTCTCGCAGTATCCCTTCTCCTTTGCATCGGCTACAAGCTTATCCAGAAAGACTTTAATCCCCGGATACGTCTTAAAATACTCATCAATATAAACTTTTGCCTCCTTGGGCGAAATGCTCAAGTCCTGACTTAGTCCAAACGAACTGATACCATAAACAATCCCGAAATTGACTGCCTTCGCATTCCTTCGCTGTAAATCCGTGACCTCCTCAAACGGCGTGTGAAACACTTTTGATGCCGTAATGCGATGGATATCCTCATCCATCTGATATGCTTCAATCAATTGCGCATCCCCCGACATATGAGCAAGCACACGAAGCTCTATCTGCGAATAATCGGCGTCCATAAAAATACAGCCCGTTTGTGGGACAAAAACCTTTCGGATACGCCGGCCAAGCTCCATACGCATCGGAATATTCTGCAAATTCGGCTCTGTCGAACTAAGCCTTCCCGTCGCAGTGATTGTCTGATTAAAGTTGGTGTGTATTTTGTTGTCCTTATCAATAAAAGCCGCAAGTCCGTCAGCGTATGTGGACTTTAGCTTTGTAATCCCTCTGTACTCAAGGATATCATTTACGATCGGATATTCCGGCGCAAGCTTTTCAAGCACATCCGCCGCTGTCGAATATCCGGTTTTTGTCTTTTTCCCTCCGGGCAGTTTTAACTTTTCAAATAAAACTTCGCCAAGCTGTTTCGGGGAATTGATGTTAAAATTCTCTTCCGCCGCATCATGCACTTTTTTCTCAAGCTCGCTGATCCTTCCCGTAAGCGCCTCACCGTAAGCTTTCAGTTCCTCGGGCTTTACAAGGATACCTTCTTTTTCCATATCGTAGAGCACATATGTCAGCGGCATCTCAAGTTCTCGAAAGAGCTTGTCCATTCCGTTCTGGGCAAGCGCCTCTGCAAGGATTTCTCCCGCATGACCAAGCACATATGCCTCTTTTGCAAGATGATGAATACACTTTGTTTTGTCCGATGCATATGCATTCGCAATATCCGATTTTCCAAACACTTCCGACCAGCTCTGCAGCGAACTGTTCAAATATTCGCCCGCAATATCCGCAATCTCATAATTGTTTTTCAACGGATTGATCAAATATGCCGCAATCTTACAGTCAAAGATATTCTTTGTAAACGCATACGAAGAACCTTGTATGCTGCAAAAGCATTTATAATCGTTCTTAATATCAAAGCAATAAAGCATCATCTCTTTCGCGGTAATAAGCCGGTCAAAGCTTGTTCTGATATCCTCTTTTGTGATGCCGTCGGCATTCTCCACAAAATAGACCTTCTCACCGTCCGCTTTACAGTAAATGACACAGCCAAGCCGCTCATCGCTGCTCTCAAGCTGCAAAAACGTCTGACCGGTTGCGCCTTCTCCCAAATCACCCTCGTCGCGTTCCTCGATATTCAAAAAGCGAACCGACACATCGCCGTTTTTGATTGCGTTTTCAACGACTTTATCAAGTTCCTGCTTTGATTTGATCTCAATCACTTGAAGCTCTTTGTCAAGATTTGTTCCGACCTCTTCCCCGCCTTTTTTTTCGAAGCGTGAAAGCATATTCTTAAAGGACAGTTTTTTGAAAATATCATACGCCTGTGGCGTAAACAAATCTCCAAGCTTTGCCTTGTCATACGAAAAGTCAATGTCTGCGTCTGTATCGATCGTAGCAAGTTTTTTGCTTAAATCGGCAAGTTCTCTGTTATTCGCAAGACTTTCTCTGATGCTCTTTTTCGATATTTCATCAAGATTCTCGTAAATGTTATCTATCGAACCGTATGTTACCATCAGCTCCGTTGCTGTCTTCTCGCCAACTTTCGGCACACCGGGAATATTGTCCGCCGTATCCCCCATAAGCGCCTTTAGCTCTATGAACTGAACGGGTGTAACTTGATACGTCCGTTTCACATCTTCCGCATAATAGTCTTCAATCTCCGTTTTTCCGCCTTTTGTCTTGGGAATTCGTATCTTGATATGCTCTGTCGCAATCTGTAACAAATCTCTGTCGCCCGACACCAACGAAACTTCCATACCCTCCTTTTCGGAACGCTTTGCAATCGTTCCGAGGATATCATCTGCCTCGTAGCCTGCTTTTTCCACGATTTCTACACCCATTGCTGCAAGCGTTTCCTTCATCACAGGCACCTGTTCATGCAATTCCTCGGGCATCGGCTTTCTTGTCCCTTTGTATTCCCGATACATCTCATGCCGAAACGTCGGTGCTTTTACGTCAAAAGCAACTGCCAGATACTCCGGCTTTTCCTCATCCAAAATTTTGAATAAAATATTCAAAAATCCATATATCGCATTAGTATGAAGCCCCGCCGAATTGGTAAGCATCGGCACGCCGTAAAAAGCCCTGTTTAGGATACTATGCCCATCTATTAAAACAATTTTACTCATCATGTACCTCCCAAAAGGATTATGCAGATCAACATTGACGCTAGCAAAAAAAGACCGGCTTTCAACTGTTTCCTGCGTCTGACATGAAGCATCGCACGGTTCAACATTTCTTCCAGTTCCTTTTGCACATCAATCTCATCCCCATTTTCAAGCCTGTTGATTCCCTCGGACAAAAGATATTCTATCGTCAGTTCTTCCATACATTCATTACAGGAACGCACATGCTCAACAAATTCCGCCTCCTGTGCTGTACCCTCCAACTCATCTTTCAAAAACAAATGAATACACCGCTGTGTTTCCTTACAATCCATTGATTCCCTCTTCAATAACCCCTCATCTGCGTTTCCATAATGTATTTACCCTACTATAATACACTAAGTCTTCGTATTTTGAAAGAATATATTGAAATTATTTTTGGAAATTTCAAAAAAATTTGGGAATATACAAAAAAACAGCAACATACGTTTACGGTACATTGCTGTTTTGCGATTTACATCATACTTTCTCCGTCATTCATCCTTTGTACGAACTGCTGCATTTCATCCTTGTCTTTTACGGATTTACTCTGCGCAATCAACTGTTCTTTTTCATATTCGGTGAGTTTTTCGTAGTCCTCCACCGTCTTATCGTCTGCCGAAAGTCCCATAGATAACCCGAGCGGCAGACTCGCTTGCTGCATTCCATCTGTAAAATCCATAATACATACCTCATTTTCTGTTCCAAACTCAAGTTACTGTTTTATTTTCTGCATTTATGAGGTATTTATTCAGCTTTTCAATTTCCGTTTTTCGCCTTTTTCCTTGCTTGCTTAACACGATACATCTCC
>JAIEDW010000298.1 GCA_029067805.1 Lachnospiraceae bacterium | reverse complement strand
TTTCTTTATTTTGCGGACAAAATAAAAGAAAATGGACTGTATCTGCTGGATGAGCCGGAGAACAGCCTGTCGCCGGAAAAACAACAGGAATTACTGCGATTCTTGGAGGATTCTGCCCGCTTTTTCCAATGTCAGTTTGTGATTGCCACACACTCGCCGTTTTTGCTTTCCATGCGGGGAGCAAAGATTTATGATCTGGACGAGGAAATAGTCGATGTAAAGCGCTGGACGGAACTTGGAAACGTGCGAGTATATTATGATTTTTTCAAGAAATATGAAAGAGAATTTCAATAAACAAGAAATTTACTGTTTCCTTGTTGACATTGCTGTCAAGAAGTAGTATGATAAGTCGAAACGAAGTTCCTGTGAGGGAGTAGCAAGCGCATAGAATGTGTAGCAAGTCAACATACTGACCATATTATGGTCTGGCTTGTTTTAAATTGCGAGACTCATGTATAACTGCGAAGCTATACATAGAGTCTATATTTTTTGAAGATGAGACTTAAGTATAGCCGTTTGGTTGTATTTAAGTCTTTTATTATGCACACGGGCACCCAAAGGAAGTATGTCAGCTAAAGCTGACGGGTGCCCGGCGCGCGAGTAGGGGAAGAAACCTTCCCTACTCGATTGCACACGCCGATGAGATATAATTTGCTGCTAATGTAGCACATTGGCGGCATTTCGAACAAGGAGGAAACAAGAATGGAATGGAGCATGATGTTTGTCTTTAACAGTGTTTTGCTGGGTGTGGGTCTTGCTATGGATGCTTTCTCAGTATCAATGGCAAATGGTTTAAATGAGCCGAAAATGAAAAAGGGTAAAATGTGTGGGATTGCGGGTGTGTTTGCAGGCTTTCAGTTTGCAATGCCTATGATTGGCTGGATTTGCGTTCATACGATTATTCAATATTTTACGGCTTTCGGGGCGTTTATCCCTTGGATTGCGCTTATTCTTCTCGCGTATATCGGCGGTAAAATGTTGTATGAAGGTATCCGAAATAAGGATTCGGATGAAGAAGAGTCAAGCCTTGGGATTGGAGCACTGTTGATTCAAGGTGTTGCCACTTCCATTGACGCATTATCCGTCGGCTTTACGATTGCCGAGTATGGCTGGCTTATGGCGTTTGTTGCCGCACTGATTATTGCGGTTGTTACGTTTATAATTTGCATGGTGGGATTGGTGATCGGAAAGAAATTTGGAACAAAACTGTCCAATAAGGCACAGATTCTTGGCGGCGTTATTTTGATTGTGATTGGTATTGAGATTTTTATTACAGGGGTTTTTTAAGCTGAAACGAGAAAGCTGGTAAGGAAAGAAATGACATTGTTAGAAAAATATCAAAAATTTCTTGTGAATAATACCAAACCGGAAATCCAACCCAAGTCGCTAGATCTTTCGGCGGAGGGTTGGAAACTGTTGATTAGAGAAAATCTTACGCCACTGATTGAAGAAAAATTGCAAATGAAGCAGATCGGTGACTATATTTGGGCGTCAGAATATATAGACGGCAAAAGAAAAGTTCTCTCTCTTTTTAAAATAAATGACGCGTATGCAACCTTTCAATGGGGCTGGAATTTTGACTTTGTGCCAAGAATCACGCCGGGAAATCGGATTGTCTGGGCAAGAACGGATAAGTCTGTGTATACGCATATTTTTGAGCTTTCGGAGGACTTTTCGGGTTATGCTGTGCCAAAGAAGGAGAAAAAGAATCATTCTTTTAAATCACTTTTCGCAGGGAGAAATAAAAAGCAAAGAGCAAGAGAGATGACAATCATTTCAAGATATGGGATTGATATCAAAAATCTCGAAAAAGGGTTGCAAGAAAGAATAAAACAGCACAAATCCGTCTTTCTTTATCTACTGCCGCTCATTATGGAATATTATGAGGCAACAGCGACTTATGAAGATATTCTGATAAGGATTGAACAGGATATGCAGATTAATTACTATCGTTTTATAAACAGTGATAGCATGATTGTGTATCCTTTTATCGAAAAACGTATGGGAATACAGGAAAAAGCGCTCCGCGATTTTGAGGCGCTTCCGTTTGCCGATGAAAAGATAAAAGCCAAAATTTTTGATATTTTTAAACGCTTAGGAGAAGATTGAGTTTGTGTTTTGAAATAATTAACAAAGCTTGTTTGCCATGATCATAACGCAAATTTGTTTTATATTAAAATGTGTATAACTAAAATATCTTTGAAATGTCAAAAATCGTACTTGTTTTCATTCATAACATAATGATATAATCTGCACGAAAGACTTGAGCAGTGCCAAAATATGATTTGGCAAATCGGCTGTTTGCAGACGAATTTGTTAGATTAAGTTTTGATAGGGCAAAGCCTGTGAATTCGAGAAATCATAGATTTTCCCAAGTTGCACTGCAAACATCATATATTCAAATCTTAACATCTAAAAAATCAATTCACAAAAGAAAGGACTATTCTATGGACAACATTCAAAAAAACACATTTCAAAACGCTACCGGTAAAATCGATTACACACTTATGAACGACTATATGTTCCGAGTCGTCCTACAGGAAAACAAAAAAGTTTTAAAAGGACTAATCTGTTCCTTACTTCATCTGCCTCCCGAAAAAATCAAATCTACGGTTATTTTAAATCCGATTGAACTTGGTAAAGGATATGATAGCAAAACCTTCGTTCTTGATGTCAAAGTCTTACTCAACGATGAAACAATCATAAATCTCGAAATGCAGGTCGCAAAACAGGATTTTTGGACAAACCGTTCCCTATCCTATCTTTGCAGTATGTTCCAAAACCTTGAAAGCGGTGATGACTATTCAAAGGTTAAGCCCGTCTATCACATCGGTATTCTAGATTTCTCTCCATTTCCTGACTACCCTGAATTTTATGCAATAAACAAAATGATGAACGTCAAAAAGCATTATATTTATAATGACAACTTTACTCTAAATGTGCTAGACTTAAATCAGATAGAACATGCAACCGAAGAGGATAAAGCCTATAAAATTGATTATTGGGCGAAGCTTTTCAAGGCAAAGACATGGGAGGATATAAAGA
>JAIEDW010000297.1 GCA_029067805.1 Lachnospiraceae bacterium | reverse complement strand
CTCACAGGTGTATAAGAGATCTCATTATCGTCCACAACAAGTATTCTGGCGTCGGGTGCCGTAAAACTCTGCTTATATTTCGTACGACGCTCCAGTTTCCTCTGCTCCGCAAAATTAATAACACCCATCGGTTTGGCATTAACAATGCGCTGCGTAATTTCCACCGTAAAAACAGATCCCTTATGGTAGACACTGTCTACGGAAATTTTTCCGCCCATCATATCCACAAGCTGCTTCACAATCGTAAGACCAAGTCCCGTTCCCTCGATATTGCGATTCTTTGTTTCATCAATCCGCTTAAAGGAACTGAACAGATCATCAAGGTGCTCCTTCCGGATGCCCATACCCGTATCCTCCACCGAGATACGAAGCAGTATTTCATCCGCACTGAGTCGTTCTCCCTTTGCTGACAAAGTGACGGAGCCTGTTTCCGTATACTTTACGGCATTGGTCAGTATATTGGTAAGCACCTGTTTGATGCGCACTTCATCTCCATATAACATGGAAGGGATATTGGGGTCGATATCCACTTTAAATTCCAGTTCCTTCTGGCTCGCCCTAATCCAGATTAAGTTGACCAAATCGCTAAACAACGCGCTGATTTCATATTGTACAGGCACAATCTCCATTCTGCCGGACTCCAGCTTGGACAAATCCAGAATGTCATTGATAGTCGTCAAGAGCATTTTACTTGCATTCTGGATATTGATTGCGTTCTCGGCAATTTCATCGGAAATATCCTCTCTGAGCGTCATCTCGTTTAAGCCGATGATCGTGTTAATCGGTGTCCTGATTTCATGACTCATATTTGCAAAAAACGTATCCTTGGAACGGGCAATCTGTTCAATTTCCTCTTTCTGCCGCTGAGCAGTCTTTCTCTCTTTGTCGTATGTCAAGGCTTGCATTTTCATCAAAAAGCCTACAAAAATACTGACAACGATCAAGGTAATATACGAATCAGCAAAGCTGTACAGACGATTTGACGCTGTCGGTATCATACTAGGATAAAAATAGGCAATCGCATACGCCGATAAAAATGACGCCATCGAAAGAAGCAATGCAACCACCATTTCTTTTCCTTTAAACAGCAAAAAGATATAGACAAGCCCCAGCACAAACCAAACTGGCGTTCCACTATCCATGCCGCCGCTCATCATAAAGACCAAAGGGAAAAGAATCCCATTTGATATCAGGATTAACAGCCATGACGCCAATTTTACCTTATTATACTTCACTGCAATATGAAGCGACGCACCTGAAACAATACACATCGGGATAAGCGCCGTCAGCACGATCGGCGACGCACCGATCAGAACACGTCCCGTACCGATAACTGTCGCAATAAATACAAGCAGGAAAACCATTCGGATCAGCCTTGTCTGAAAATCCAACTGCTCGTTTCGCAGTGATTCAAAAAATGCACGTATTTTCTTTATCATATTGTATCCACCAAGCCTTTCCTACGACAACGTATGCACCTTTATTTTCTCCTCCCACGAATCCAGAATATCGGTCGCGCCAATAAAGTCAAATTCGTCTACGCTGCCTTGAATTTCCTCCGCCATTTCCGACAGTTTCAAATCATGATACCGATATTGCTTTAAATCGTCCAAAATACTGTCCAGTCCCTCGCTTTCAAAGCTTTCAAGCTTTTCCCGAAGTTTTGCAAGCTGCTTTGTCAAAGACGCTGTATCCTCTTCCTGAGGTTCTTCTGCTGCCGGAACAGACACTGTTTGTTCTTCCGATGGATGCTCTTTCGTGTCATCATGATATCCGTCAGGGTAGACAAAAGCGTTTTCTGCCAGTGCTGTAAGAAGCTTGTTATGCTGCTCCAGTAATTCCTCATGGTGCTCCAAAATATAGTGCGTGCGGTTCTCTTTTCCCGCCATTTCCAAATTCAGTGCAAGTTCAGCCAGTTCGTCTGCGCCAATCCCCTTGGAATTGCTCTTCAGCGCATGAACCGTAATCACATAATTCTTCCAGTCCTGTTCCCGCCAGAACTGCTCTAACTGTCTGTTACGCCTTGCGCCCTCCGAATGATAAATTGTCATGATCTCGCGCAGTCCCTCTTTATCGCCGCAGTAGGAAATACCCTTCTGTACGTTAATCCCTGCCTGCTTTAACGCGTCGAGCGCATCCGCTTCAGCATCTTCATCATATGACACTTTGGGGGAAGCATTTGTATTCTCAGATACGGCCTGTTGCGCATTCTGATTATCAACATCGGCGTTTTGTGCACTTTCTGCCACATCCACTACTGTATTGTCCTCCACACGAATCTGTTTCTGCACCGGAATATAACGGCGCAGCATTCTCTCCAGTACGCTTAACTCAATCGGTTTGGCAATAAAATCGTCAAATCCCTCGTCCATAAACATTTCCCTTGCACCGCCGATCGCATTTGCCGTAAATGCAATCACAGGGAGTGCCTGGAAATAGCTGCCTGGTTTTTTGCGGATTCGATGCAGCGTTTCCACACCGTCCATTTCGGGCATCATATGGTCCAAAAATACACAGTCATAGTCCATGGAGTTGAGCTTCTCCAATGCCTCCTGTCCGCCTCCGGCCATGGAAACCTTAATATGATACGGCAGAAGAAGTCTTGCCATAACCTTTAAATTCATCGCATTATCGTCCACGACAAGCAC
>JAIEDW010000296.1 GCA_029067805.1 Lachnospiraceae bacterium | reverse complement strand
GATAGTCACACGACGACATACGGTTGTGTGGGCGCGTTTTCTTCGGGTATCGGGTATACGGAAATGGCAAGCATTTTGGGAACAGGCACGCTTTGGATTCGGGTTCCCGAAACGATAAAAGTAAATATTACGGGAAAATTGCCCGCAAATGTTATGGCAAAGGATATTATTCTGAAATTAATCGGCGATTTGGGTGCGGACGGTGCGACCTACAAGGCGCTTGAGTTTACCGGAGACACTGTGGAAAATATGTCCGTCGCATCGAGAATGTCCATGTCAAACATGGCGATTGAGGCGGGAGCAAAGTGTGCGCTTTTCACACCGGATGAGAAGACTGCCGAATATTGTGGGATAACATTGACTGACAAGGAAAAGGATTTGGTGGGAGATGCGGACGCAGAGTATTGCCAAGTTATAAATTATAAGGCGGAGGATTTTGTGCCGGTCATGGCATGTCCGTCAAATGTAGACAATGTAAAGCCTGTGTCAGAATTGGAAGGAAAGGAAATCGATCAGGTATTTATCGGTTCCTGCACAAATGGAAGACTGGAAGATTTAATGGCGGCAGCAGAAATCTTAAAGGGAAAGAAAGTTGCGCCGTTTGTAAAGCTGATCGTGACACCCGCAAGCCGCAAGATTTACCGGGAAGCAACAGAAAACGGCACAATGGCAGTTTTGGCGGAAGCGGGAGCGATTATCACGCATCCAAGTTGTGGACTCTGCTGCGGCAGAACGGGCGGTATTTTGACCGATGGAGAGCGCGTGGTAGCGACGAATAACAGAAACTTCCTCGGACGTATGGGAACGTCAAAGGTGGAGATTTATCTTGCTTCGCCGAAGTCGGCAGCGGCGTGTGCTGTGGCAGGGAAGATTGTGGCGCCGTAGAAGCTGACTCCAAAATTAGGATTAAATGTCCAATGACAACCATATAAAAATATTATATCCTCTGACTGATACATTTGTTTGTGTTAATCGGAGGATTTTTTGTTGGGAGGTTTTTATATGAAAGCGATTCAAATTGGAAACAGAGTAGAAATTTATAATGACATGGTGCACACATTTGACGAACTGCCGCCAAAGACCTATGTGGTAAAGTTTGCAAAGATGTCGGGTTTTTATCTTGAGGAGTATGCGGACATTGCGGTCAATGAGGAAAAAGTGTATGGAGAGCAGCCCGAAAAGGCGCAGAAGGTGATTGAGGCATATCGGCGTTTTGACAGAAATCTCGGTGTGATCTTAAGTGGTGATAAAGGAATTGGGAAATCGCTTTTTGCGAGACTCTTATCGGTGTATGCAGTCAGACAGGGTATTCCGGTGCTGGTTGTGGAGCAGTATATTTCGGGAATTGCGTCTTATCTTGCGAGCATAGACCAGAGAGTGATGCTGCTTTTTGATGAGTTTGATAAGACCTTTGGCGGGATAAAGCCGATTGAGGGAGCACAGGAGCCTCAGACAGAAATGCTGGGGTTGTTTGACGGCATATCACAGGGAAAAAAGCTGTTTGTCATTACCTGTAATGAAATACGACATCTCAATGATTGTATTATAAACCGTCCGGGGCGTTTTCATTATCATTTTCGGTTTGATTACCCGTCCGAAGAGGAAATTCGAAGCTATCTTACGGATAAGCTTGAGAAAGAATATTATTCTGAAATCAATAAAATCGTGGAATTTTCACGGAAGGTAGATTTAAACTATGACTGCCTTAGGGCGATTGCAATTGAAATAAATAGCGGAGAGAGCTTTAATACGGCAATACAGGATTTGAACATTTTGAACCTGGCACAGGATAAATATGATTTGGCCGTGCACTTTCAGAACGGAAGGGTGATTGGAGCACAAGGGATTGATATTGACTTTTTCAGTCAAGGAGAAAAAATCGTGGGTATTTCCGAGGATAATTATCATGAGATAATCAGCGTTCATTTTTATACACAGGACTGCGAGTATGATATGCAGAATAAATATGCGGTCATTCCGGCGCAAAAGCTTAAATTCACCTATGATGAAGATTACGGAAAGGAGCTGGTAAACCAAATGAAGGCTCTCGTACCTGACTATCTTACGCTCAAGAAAGTGCGGGATAACAGCTTACATTATATTGTTTGAAGGGGAAATTTACTGTTACGATTGGTATGGAAGTTCTGCCAGCAAGAAAACTACTTTTGCCATTATGTTTAGAAGATGATAAATATTAATACAAACGGTTGAGAAATACATTTAAAAATTGTATAATGAAATAAAGGTTTATGGGTTATTTTAGAAAGAATCGACATATTTTACGGAAACTTTTATAGTGGATTTAAAATGTATACCGAATGTGGCAGGAGAGATATGATATGGGATTTTTTAATCAGGCAGGAAAGAAAAAGAAGAAAGAGAAAACGGATTATAAAGAGAAGTTTCAAGCGGCGGAAACGGAGGAGTTATATTCGGAGAAAATTGAGGTGGAGAAAACCATATTCCTTGCGCCAAAGGAACGACATATTTCTAAAGATAAGGACATATATGGCACTTTCAAGGAAGAGGGAACAATGCCTGACTATGCTAACCAGAGAATTGTTCGAGGAGATCCGATTGTTATACACAATTCGGGTTATCTCCTGCGCGTCAGCGAAACCCGAATGGAAGCACAGCTTACTTTATATCGTCGCTTTTCTGTAGAGGAGATTCTTGATCTGTTAAAGGAGAACGGGATTGTTTTTGGTATTATAGATGAAGCATTAGAAGAGCTTGCTCAAGGGAAACAGAATTATGAGGAAACACTTGTTGCAAGCGGCACTGCTGCAAAAGACGGTCGTGACGGCTATTTTGAATATCATTTTAATCCACAGCCGGAAACCATGCCGATTATTTTGCCTGACGACTCGGTAGATTATAATGTGCTGGGGAAGATAGAGCTTGTGACATACGGGCAGCTTCTTGTTACTTATCATGCGGCTCAATCAGCTTTAATCGGCATGGATGTTCTGGGGAATGCCATTGATGCCTATAAGGGAAAAGAATTGCCGCCGTTACAGTGTAAACGCTGTGAACTGGATGAATCTGGCTGCAAATACTATGCCAGTACTGAGGGGCATGTCACTGTGAACGGAAAAATACTGACCGTAACTCCGATTTATGTGATAGAGGGCAATCTGGATGCTGCTACCGGAGATGTGGATTTCCATGGGGATGTGTTGATACAGGGCAATGTATTTGCTGGTGTTACCGTGAAAACAACTGGAAACATTACCGTAAACGGACATGTGGAAACGGCGAGCCTTATTGCAGGAAAGGATGTTATCTTAAAAAACGGAATGCAGGGTTCGGGAAACGGTGTCATTCGTGCAGGTGGTAATGTTATGGCACGTTTTTTGGAGCAGACCAAAGTTTATGCGGGAAATGAGGTCAACACGGGAGCCATCTTGAATTGTGAAGTGGAATCGGGACATAATGTGGTAATCGTTGGTAACAAGGGC
This sequence comes from Lachnospiraceae bacterium, assembly GCA_029067805.1. GTDB lineage: Bacteria > Bacillota > Clostridia > Lachnospirales > Lachnospiraceae > COE1. Next base: position 2,893 of record JAIEDW010000296.1, on the reverse strand, counting down.
ACTATCATTGGCGGCACGGTTACAGCAGTGGAGCAGATTTCGGTTGCTTCGATTGGAAACCGTGCAGGAGTAACGACGCAGTTGGTTATCGGTTTGGATGGTGATTTTAAATCCAAAATGGGAGAGGTCGATCGCCTGACGGAAGAGTATCAGAATAACATGATAGATGCCGAGCGTACTATGGAACGTATTGCTTATCAGCTAAAGACGCAGCCTGCTACTTTTGAACTGAATCAGCAAAAAGCAGAGCAGATGCGCAGAAAGATTAAGTATCAGTCAAAAATAAAGGAGATTTCTGCGAAGCGGGAGCAGCTGATCGATATGCATCAGCGTTCGGCGGAGGGAAAAATCATTGTCAGTGGGATTGCAAATGTAGGATGTGTTATTATCATAAACGGTGTACGGGAAACATTGCATTCGGAATATCGGGACGTGACATTTAAAAAGAGCAGGCAGGAAATACGGATCATATCGAATAAGCAGTAAAGAATTGGGAGATAGGAAGAATGGAAAAAAGAACAACACGTTTTCTGAATATAAGTCTTGTTCTGGTATCGTTTTTTTGTATATTTATATTTATCATCCAGGCAATCTGCGTCAATCTGATGGGAGAAGATGCCATTCGGCAACTGGGTGTTTTTTACATGTCGGGAATTAGTGAACAGGTATCTTCTCATTTCGGAACAACGATTGAACTTCGTCTGTCCCAGGTAGAATCGCTTGTGGATTCCGTTCCTCCCGGACGCGTTACGGGAGAAAGCGCTATGCGGATAACGCTGAATTATAATGCGCGCTCAGTGGGCTTTGAATATCTTGCGCTTTATACGGAAGATGGAAATTTTCATATGCTCTACGGCTCGCAGTTGACGGCGGATGTTCCGGAGGATCTGCACCGCTCTGTTCAGGGGGGCAAGTATAATGTTTGTGCGGGAAAGGATGCAACAGGAACTCCGGTTGTTTTAATGGGCGTACCGGCTGTTTATCCTATAGGTGATGGAAGTACAAGCATTGCGCTGGTTGCGGCAATGCCGAGTCAGTACCTTAGTGATCGATTGGAAACCAGTATACAAGGCAGTATCATGGAATATTCGATCATTCGCAAGGACGGAAGCTATGTTTTAAATAACCATGCCGTAGAAGAAAAAAATTATTTTGAACGGATTGAAAGACTTTATGAAACCTGTAACGGAAAAGAACCCGCCCAGTATGCAGAAGAACTTCATGATGCCTTGGAAGCCGAAAGGGATTATACCAGTGAAGCTATAATTTCCGGCGAATCCTGGAATGTTTATTGCACCAGTCTTCCGAATTCAGATTGGCATCTGATTTTAAAAATTTCCCATAATACATTGAATGAAACGGTAAATCTCCTTCAAAAAAAATGGACTTGTGTTTCTGTTGGCGGCGGCAGTCTGATTATCAGTGCACTGCTTTTTGTCTTTTTTGGATATTACCGTCTGAACAAAATACATATGAAGGCACTGGAGGAAGCCAGAAAAACCGCCGAACAGGCAATGCTGACGGCAGAGCGCTCCAACAGGGTGAAAAGTGAATTCCTCTCCAATATGAGCCACGATATCCGTACGCCAATGAATGGCATTATGGGAATGACATCGGTTGCCATCAGCAGTTTGGATGATCCGCCACGAGTGCGTTCCTGCTTAAGAAAGATACATATATCCAGCCGGCATCTTTTGGGCTTGATTAACGATATGCTTGATATGTCCAAAATTGAGACAGGAAAGCTTACATTAAATATGGAACCGCTTTGTGTTCGTGATATTATGCAGAACATTGAAACAGTCATTCAGCCGCTGGTTCAAGAGAAAAAACAGCATTTCAATATTTATTTACATGATATCTATCATGAAAATGTGTGCTCGGACAGAGTCCGTTTAAGCCAGATTCTTTTGAATATCCTCGGAAATGCGGTTAAGTTCACTCCGGAGGGCGGTACCATTGATGTTGACCTGTATGAAGAGGATTCTCCAATGGGAAATGAATATATCCGTTCCCATTTGCACATCAAGGATAATGGCATAGGTATGTCTGGGGAATTTCAGGAGAAGATATTTGACGCGTTTGCCAGGGAAGATAATGCGCGCGTGGATAAAGAAGCCGGAGCCGGAATGGGGTTGACCATTACCAAGCATATTGTGGACGCGATGGGCGGTACCATCACTGTAGAAAGCGAGCAGGGAAAAGGAAGTCATTTTCATATTGCTTTGGACATGGAAAAAACAGCGCAGCAGGAGAAGAAGCTACAGCTGCCGAAGCAGAATATTCTGGTTATTGATGATGATCAAACAGCAGGAAATCTCGCTGTTTCCGCATTGGAATCCATCGGGCTTAAGGCGGAGATGGCGGCAGATATGCAGCAGGCTTTCCAGATGATAGAGGAGCACCGTGGTAAAAATGAGAACTATCATATGCTTCTCTTAGATTGGGATATACAGGGGCAGGATTGGATCAAAGCTGCCGAAGAGCTGTCTAATCGTTTTGGACAGGGCGTTCCCATCATAATTATTACTGACGGAGAATGGGATGAATTGGAGATAAAAACAGAAAAAACTAACATTTGTGGTTTTATTTCAAAGCCTCTGTTCCGTTCGAGTCTTTATTATTGCCTGCGTCAGATTATAGAAGCGGAAGCAGAGGCGGCGCAGCAGGAACAGAAAGAAGAAGCTGACATTGAATTAAAAGGCAGACGCATCCTTATAGCGGAAGATAACGAATTGAACTGGGAAATTGCAAATGCAATCCTGTGCGAATTCGGCGCGGAGGTAGAGTGGGCGGAAAACGGGCAGATTTGTGTGGAACTGTTTAATAAGTCTGCTCCGGGCTGGTATGATGCCATATTAATGGATCTGCGAATGCCTGTTATGACAGGTTA
>JAIEDW010000295.1 GCA_029067805.1 Lachnospiraceae bacterium | reverse complement strand
CGTCCGCTTGCGGCAGAAACGGATATTATTCCGAGAGTACATGGTTCTGCGATGTTTACACGTGGACAGACACAGATCTGTACGGTTACGACGCTTGCGCCGCTGTCAGAGGTTCAGCGCATCGACGGTCTTGATGAGAACGAAACAAATAAAAGATATATGCATCACTACAATTTCCCATCTTACTCGGTTGGTGAAACAAAGCCCTCGAGAGGACCGGGACGTCGTGAGATTGGACATGGAGCGCTTGCGGAGAAGGCACTTGTGCCGGTACTTCCTTCAGAAGAGGAGTTCCCGTATGCAATTCGTACCGTTTCGGAAACATTTGAGTCGAACGGTTCAACTTCACAGGGATCGATTTGTGCATCTACGATGTCACTGATGGCAGCAGGTGTACCGATTAAGAAGCCGGTAGCGGGTATTTCCTGCGGTCTTGTGACAGGCGATACGGACGATGATTATATTGTATTGACAGATATTCAGGGACTTGAGGACTTCTTTGGCGATATGGACTTTAAGGTAGCGGGTACGAAGGACGGTATCACAGCGATCCAGATGGATATCAAGATCCATGGTCTGACAAGGCCGATTGTTGAGGAAGCGATTGCAAAGACGAGAGATGCGAGAATGTATATCTTGAACGAGATCATGCTTCCTTGTATCGCAGAGCCGAGACCAACGGTAGGCGAGTATGCGCCGAAGATTATCCAGACAAAGATTGATCCGGAAAAGATTGGCGATGTGGTTGGTCAGAGAGGAAAGACCATCAACGCGATTATCGACCAGACAGGTGTTAAGATTGATATTTCCGATGAAGGATTTGTAAGCATCTGCGGCACAGATCAGGCGATGATGGATAAGGCTTGTGAAATGATCAACATTATCACAACGGACTTCGAGGAAGGCCAGATCTTTAAGGGAAAAGTAGTCAGCATCAAGGAGTTTGGCGCGTTTATCGAGTTTGCTCCCGGAAAAGAGGGTATGGTTCATATCTCTAAGATTGCGAAGGAGAGAATCAACCATGTTGAGGATGTGCTCACACTTGGTGATACGGTGACGGTTGTTTGTCTTGGAAGGGATAAGATGGGCAGAATCAGCTTCTCTATGAAAGATGTTGCGCAGAATTAAAAGAGAGAAACAATAATATCAAATGAATACAGATACAGGAACGACTGCAAGGAAACTTGCGGCCGTGCCTGTATTTTTTTGTGTATAATTCCGAAAAGGTGGACATATATTGAGATAAGGACAACGATTAAGCAGGTCTGCGCATTTACTGCGCTGACCGTACGAAAGCATAAATTTTGCAGGCAAAAATCCATCGCGTAAGCGATTTTGCATGGATTTTTGTTCGTAACTGTGAAGGTACCGAACAGTTACGAGATAAGGACAAAGGTGGTGAGGTTTTGGAACTGGTAACATTTTTCCCAGAGCGGTTAAGGAAGGACTGGCTGAATGCCGGTTTGGACAGCAGCACCGTGAGGGAAATCCGGATCAGAGTTGGGAAAAGAGTCAGAGTAATCGCGGAGCGTGAGATTGGGCTTCCTCTTGTATATGGAGAGAGGGAGCTTGAGGATATTTTCCGGTATTTGTGCCACGATTCGGTATATGCCTACGACGAGGAGAGAAAACAGGGGTATCTTGCTGTGGAGGGTGGGCACCGAATTGGAATAACGGGAGAGTTAGTTGCTACTGACGGAGGGTATATTGCGAAGTATATCCGATACATCAATATTCGAATTGCGCACGAGAAGAAAGGAATTGCTCAAAATGCCGCAAAGTACCTGATTGGTACGCGCGACAGAGGACAACCGTTAAATACCCTGATCATATCGCCTCCGGGAATTGGAAAAACAACGCTTTTGCGGGATATGATACGAATCGTATCGGATGGGGAGTGCGGCTTTTGCGGATGCAGCGTGGGTGTGATCGATGAGCGGGGAGAACTTGCGGGAGCGTACAGAGGGAGCGCTATGCTTGACTGTGGGGAGCGTACAGATGTGGTAACGGGCGGTGATAAGGGACATGGGATATCCGTGCTTGTGAGGACGTTTTCACCGCGGGTGATAGCGATAGACGAAATCGGAAAACAAAGCGATGCCGAGGCAATCATTTATGCGGGCGTGAGCGGCTGTGCAGTGCTGGCAACGGCGCATGGAAGTTCGCTGGAAGATGTGACGCGAAATAAAGAGCTTGCAGAAATCATCAGATTGAAACTGTTTGACAGGCTTTTGATTTTGTCCGCAGACGAGAGGAATTTCCGGTATTTTGAGATATTTGACAGGGAGGGGGGGAGAATATGTGGCAAAAGTTTATTGCGGGAACCTGTGTAATGACGGGAGCGGTCGGATTTGGACTTGCACTGTGCGGGGAGCTTGGCAGTGAGATTGCGCACTTAAAAAAGCAAAAGGAGCTGTTGCTTTATATCATCGGCGAGATTACATATCTGCACAGACCGATTGCAGAAATTCTGAATATCGCGGCGGAGCGTATCGGTGAGCCGTATGCCGCATTTCTTACGGATACATCTCAGCAGCTTGACGCGAGGAGTGGGAGGACGCTTTCTGAAATCTGGAGCGCAAATCTTGCGCTGATTGAGAAAGATGCGATGCCGAAGGAAGCGCTTTATTATATGGAACGTATGGGTGTATGCTTTGGCTGCGAGGGGGACAAGATGCAGATTGAGCGCTTATGCCTTTTTGAACGGGAGCTGGACGAGAAAATAGCGGCGCTTAGCATAAAGAGAAGAGAAAACAGCAGACTGATCAATGCGTTGAGTGCACTAACGGGAGTTTTATGTATCGTACTGTTTTTGTGAAGAGAAACGTAGATTATATGAATTGGAGATAAAAAATGGAAGTAAGTCTGATTTTTAAGATAGCGGCGGTGGGGATATTGATTACGATTTTAGGACAGGTATTAAAACACAGCGGCAGAGAAGAACATGCATTTTTGATAAGCCTTGCGGGACTTGTGCTGGTGCTTTCATGGATTGTCCCATACATATATGATCTTTTTAATATGATACAGGATCTGTTCGGATTGTAGTGAGCGGGTTGTACAAGGATGGAGGATTTATATGCTGCAAATATGTGTGCTCGCGATCGCAGGGCTTTTTGCCGCCCTTGTTGTCAAGAAAGACAAGCCGGAGTATGCATCGCTGATCATTATGATTGTGGGATTTTTTATCGCAATCCGCGTGATGCTCGTGATTGGGGGCGTTGTGGAGGAGTTGCAGAACTTTGAAAAATTTATCAGTCAGAATGTCACGTATTTGAAACTGTTGTTAAAGCTTGTGGGGATTACTTATGTGTGCGACTTTGCCGCGAGTCTTAGCAAGGACGCAGGACATTCTGCATTGGCAAACCATATTGAACTTTTTGGGAAAATAGCGATTATGGTAGCGGGACTTCCCGTGATTAAAATGATGATAGAAATGCTTGAGGAAATAATGCGATGAATCAGGATATCAATTTATGGCGGGATATACTGCCAGATTTGGACATGGTTGACAAGCTGCTGGAGGAACTTTTACCAGGGCAAAACGTAAGTTCCATGAGCTTTATGGAAGATGTTTTGAAAGGAAACTGGGTGTTGGAGCCAGATTTGTTCTGGCAGTACATAAGGTCGTGCATTCTGAATATGGCGGCGGGGTGGAAAAGTCTGTTTGTGTCAATTCTTGTGCTTTTTATTGCTGCGGCAATCGTAAACGGATTTATGGTGGCGTTCAAGAATGAGGGAGCGGCACATGCGGCGAGAACTTTTTTTGTAATCTGCGAACTTCTGGTGCTGGTAAATGCCTTTCAAAACGTGCTCGGTATTGTCAATGACGCGATGGATCAGATGATTGAGTTTTTAAAGATAATGCTCCCCTCTTACATGATCTGCATTGCCGCGGCTGGATCGGGACTTACAGCGCTGATCTTTTACAAGCTGCTGCTGGGATTTTTGTGTCTGATCGAAGGAATTGTGGCGGCATCACTCACTTGTGTCGTAGAGGGATATGTGATGCTCGGCATCGTTGAAAGCATATGGGGAGAGGGACGCTTTGACGGGATCATGGAACTGATGAAAAAGACGGTGCAGTTCGTGATGAAGGGAATGGTTGTATTTTTGTCGGGGAGCAGTATCCTCCAGATAATAATAACGCCTGTCATTGATAAAGCAAATGCGGCGGTTATCCAAAAAACTGCGGGGGCAATTCCGGGAATTGGTGATATTGTAGAGTCGGTTTCCACTGTGACGATTGCGTCTGCGATTGCGGTCAAAAGCAGTCTGGGAGCATTAATCCTTGTGGTGCTGGTATTGATGATTGTTGCGCCTGTTTTGAGAGCCTTTATTCTTCTGGCGATTATAAAGGTCAGTGGTGCGCTTGGAAGTATCTGCGGTGAAAAGCAGATGACAAAGTGTGTCGATTATATATCGGAAGCAGGTTTTATGCTGCTGCGACTTTTGATAACAGTTGCTACTCTATTTTTTGTGGCAATTGCAGCCGTTACGAATGCCACAAGTAGTACCTTGTAATTCGGAAATGGGAGAAAGGAGGCGGACCATGGAGCAGCTTACACTTGAAATTAGGCAGCTTGTGTATACGGTCATATGTTTTCAATGTCTGTTACAGTTCGCGGCGGGAAGCGCATACCAGCGTTATTTAAAGCTTCTTACTTATTTTTTGACAATCTGTATGTGCTGTAACGTGATTTCTTCATTTGTGGGACAGTTCGAGGAGCGTATGATGTCGGCGCAGAGCGTATATGATGCGTGGGAAGAAGAATGGCAGGGATTGATTGATATGGAGCGGATCCGGGAAAGCAGTTCTTATTATACCGATACAATATGGAATGAAAAGATACTCGGGAGCGCTTATGAACAATATTATATAGAGGAGGAAGGAGGGGAAGAGGATGCCAGACTGGTTCAGGAATAAGCTTTTCAATGGGCAGCGTCCAAACAAGGAGATTATGCTGATTTTGTTTTTGAGCGGAATACTGATCTTTGTTATTTTATTGCCCACGGAGGGTAGTAGTAAAAATAACAGTAGTTATAGAAGCCGGAGAGAGCGTACAGTATCAGAAAACAGTGAAAGTGAGAAAGATACTTCGATATCGGAAACGGTAAGTTTACAGGATTATAAGAAAATGTTGGAGTCCGAACTGGAGGAATTTCTGGTGAAAGTGTCGGACGTTGAAGAGGCGAAGGCGCTGATTTATATGAATGCGTCGTGGGAGTATACGGTGGAGAAGGATGAAACTGTCAATGCTGAGGAAAAGGGAGAGCAGACAATCTACACGGTCAATGAGTATGGCCAGGAGGTGCCGTTTGTAAAAAACTCTGTCTGTCCGCAGATTGAGGGAGTGGCAGTTGTGGTGAAAGGAAATATCAATGATGAAGTCCGAGTCAGGATTGTCAGGCTTATTATGGCGCTTTACGGGCTTGAGGCAAACAAAGTGGAAGTAATCAATTAAAAAAAGTAAGTATATTGGCGCGGGGTGCTGAATACTATATAAATAGCAAAGAGAAACAAGGAAGGATATGGTTTGGTGAAAAAAATATTAAGAAAAAACCAGATTATGATTACGGCGCTGGCGGTTATGATTGCGGTTGCGGGGTATTTAAACTTTGCGGGCACAAAGATCGGCGAGGAGGATTTTATCTCCGTAGACGGCAGCGGCAGCGAACTTACATATGAGATATCAGACGAGGATATGTATGCCATATCACTCAGGGAAGATACGGACGGGACAATTTCTGACTATTCGGAATATGCGCAGCTGACAGATGCAAACGGGGATATTTTAAGCCTTGACAGTGATGATGCAAGTATCACGGACAATTATCTGAGCAGTAATATGGAAACAGGACTTACGGCTGATGATAGTCTGGACGGTCATGGTGTGCTCGCATCGAACGCTGATGCGGCAGATGTCAATGTCATCGAACAGGAAATTCCCGGGGAGGCAGTGTTTACAAGCGCATCGGGTGTTTCAACTCTTGCGGGGGCGAAGCTCTTAAAGGAACAGACAAGGGCGCAGAACAAGGAAACACTGTTGGAGATCATCAATAATGACAGCCTTACGGAAGATGCCAAACAGGAGGCAGTAAACAGCATGATCACGCTTACAGAAACAGCGCAGAAAGAGTCGGATGCTCAGCTTCTTCTGGAGGCAAAAGGCTACACACAGACCGTAGTAAGCATCAGCGGCGGTGTGGCAGACGTAATGATCGAGGCGACAAGTCTTACGGATGCGCAGACTGCACAGATCATAGACATTGTACAGAGAAAGACGGATATTGTGCCCGAAAATATCATTATCACGGTGTCGGGCGCCGAATAAAATGGTTAGAATGATAAATATTTCACGATCGGCAGAGGCTTTTCGCTTTCTGCCGATTTGTGCGTAAAGGAAATTATTTCATTGAGAGTTTTCAAACAATGTGATATGATTATTTTGTGAGAGTATGCGTGTAGAAAGACAATGAAAAAAGAAATACGGGTACAGAGGAAAGGAGAACGGAAATGAAGAACATTATATTGGTTGTAGATGATGATAAGACCAATTTAACGCGTGCACAGAAAATCCTTTTACCGTTTTACCGTATTGCCGCTTGTAATTCCGGTGTTGCCGCTTTAAAGTATCTGGAGAATAACCGTCC
>JAIEDW010000294.1 GCA_029067805.1 Lachnospiraceae bacterium | reverse complement strand
TCTTGAAGATTTCGCGATGATGCAAAAATGATGTAAAAAATATGTCGTTTTGATGTGGAAAATATGATAATTTGATGAGGCTTCCTTGTATTCTTTAGGTAAGGAGTAACGTGCTAAAGAAGAAGGGAGTCTTTATTTATGTACATAGGATATGCGGAGTATCAAAAAAATGTCGGAAGGAGAATTGATAAAAGAGCTTTTCTGTGGCTTTTTGCGGTTTTAGCAGCAGTGTGTCTGCTGTGCTGCATTGCACAGGTTGCAGGATATCAATGGAGTACCGTTTACAGGCAGAATAATGACATTGAAGTGGTTCCATTCTATTCGCTGCCAGCATTGGAGATCAGAACAGTGTTAACGGAAGCGGATGCCGCAAACAGAAGGGCTGTGTCGCTTCCGCTTAGGGACGCTACCAATCCGCTGATTGTGATTGACGCGGGACACGGTGGGGTAGATGGCGGATGTATCGGAGATAATGTGTTGGAGAAAGATGTCAATTTAAGTATTGCCATGAATATAAAAGAGCAGCTTGTTGAGCGTGGTTATGAAGTGCTGATGACACGGGAAAAAGATGAAACGATATCGCTTGAGGAGCGTGTAAAACTGGCAAATGAAAATGGTGCAACTATTTATATCAGCATTCACCAAAATTTCAGCGATGAGAAACCCAATGAAGTGAACGGGATTGAAACCTTTTACAGCACGGAGAGTGAGATTGACAGTAAGCGGCTTGCGCAGCTTATGCAACAGCAGCTTACGGACAGCACGGATGCGCGGGATCGCAATATTCTCGCTAACGAAAATCTTTATGTAATAAGAGAAACCAATATGCCCGCATGTCTTGTGGAAACAGGCTTTCTTTCAAATAAAGAAGAGTGTGGACGGCTGGTTTCGGAAGACTATCAAAAACAGCTTGCGGCATCGATTGTATCGGGGGTGGAATTGTATTTTCACCCGAAAACAATGTATCTGACTTTTGATGACGGACCTTCAGAGGAAAACACCAACGCTGTTTTGGACGCTTTAAAGGAGCGTAATATCAAGGCAACGTTTTTTCTCGTTGGAGAAAATGTGGAAAAACACCCGGAAATTGCAAAGCGCATTGTTGCGGAGGGACATACCATAGGAATCCACTGTTACAATCACGATTATGAGACGTTGTACAAAAATGCCGACGCCTACGTAGCGGATTTTGAAAAGGCAAAGGCAGTTGTCTATCAGGTTACAGGAGTGGAGGCAAAGATGTTTCGGTTTCCCGGAGGAAGCATCAATTCCTATAACAAAAAAGTATACAAGGAAATTGCGGAAAAGATGACGGAGAAAGGATATATCTATTATGACTGGAATGCAAGCCTTGAGGACGCGGTCAAAACGTCAACGCCGGAAATACTGCTTGCAAACGCAAAAGAGAGTACGCTCGGAAGAAAGAAGATTGTGATGCTTGCTCATGATGTTGTATACAATACAACATGCTGTATTGACGCACTGCTCGATCAGTTTCCCGAATATCAAATGCTTCCGCTGACAGAAGAAGTGGAGCCAATACAGTTTTGAGAATGGAAAAAGTTAAGACTTTACACCGTTTTCATAATCCGCTATAATAATTACAGTAGTATATAACAGTTGTTTAAAAAAGGTGGTGATTGTATGACTGAAAAAGAAATGCTGCAAAGAAATATTGAAGATTTTTCAAGATTGCAAGATTATATGTTAGATTGTGATAAAGAATCGGGAGCATATAAAAAAATGAAAAGACGATATATTGAGTTAAAAGTTATATTAACGGCTTCAGGCGTCAATCTTACGGAGTTGGATATTATAAAAGAATAGAATACATGTACTTTTGTGATGCACTGCGACCAAGAAAGGCGGACAATTATGAAGCTTCAAAACGATGATTATTATAATGAGGAGCATGGTTCGGGCTCCAATATGATATATGTATATATGATATTGATCATGTCAGTAGTGATACTCGGCGTAACCGCGCTTGTCTTTTGGGCAAATGGCGGTAAGAGCAGAAATGATGGCAGCGGATATGCGGCGGCAGTAGCGCAGAGAGAAGCGCAGACTGCTCAGTCGGGCAATACTCAGGCAGCAGCTTCTGCAACGGAAAATAAGCTGACCTCCGATCAGCTTGATATCTGGACGCTTCCCGATACAGGGCGCAAAAGCAATAACGGTTTCGGTTCCAACAGAAACAACGGCACGGTGACCAACCAGACAACAGGCGAAACGATGGCGGACGGTTCTTCCGATAAAAATTCCGATGACAAATCGACGACGGCGGATGAACTTGCAAACGGAAAGACCTCCGTGTATGATATGGCGGACAAGGAAAACCCGAAAGATAAAGACGACAAGAAAGACGATGACAAAGACGAGAAAAAGGATGACGGGCGCATTCAGGTAACGCATTCCGACGGCACAAAGGAATGGGTTGATTTAAGCGATGACATTGAGAGAAACGACTATAATTACGACAACCTCAAATATCAAAATCCTACGATGAATTATTATGAGGAGGGAAAACTCGTTTCCAAATGCGGTGCGGATATTTCCGCAAATCAAGGTGAGGTAGATTTTGCAAAGCTAAAGAAGGCAGGCTGTGACTTTGTGATGATCAAAATCGGTGCAAGAGGCTACAGCAGTGGAAATATTGTATTTGACAAAAATTATAAGGACAATTTAAAGGCGGCAAAAAAGGGAGGACTTGACATTGGTGTTTATTTCTGCTCGCAGGCGGTAAACAAGTCGGAGGCGCGTGAGGAGGCAGATGAGCTGCTTGATGCGATTGAGGATTATGATGTGAGGTATCCGATTGCGTTTGTGATGGAAACCGTCGACGGCGATATGGCACGCATTGAGGCGCTTGATACAGATGCCAGAACTACTGTCGCAAGAGCATTTTTAGACAGAGTAAAAGATTCTGGTTATACGGCGATGCTTTACGGCGATAAGGAATGGCTGCTCACGATGGTGGATATGGAGCGGCTTAGCGACTACGATGTGTGGTATGCACAGGACAGTAAAAAACCGGACTATCCTTATGAATTTGGCATGTGGCAGTATGACTCAGGTATCAGCATCAATGGCGTATCGGGAAAAGTGGCGATGAGCATGAGCTTCACCGATTACAGTCGATAACAAAGGATCACCCTAAATTATCAAGATCATTTAGGGTGATAGTTTAAAATTTTATTGGAAATTTTTAGGTGAGAATAAATATCGGCATAGACGGCGGGCGATAAGCCATCAATGTAGTTTGGCGTATAATTTTTGCGCACGCCGTTTTTCTTTAAAATATCAATCGCCTTGTTGTAAGCGATAGCAGCGTCGATTTCCGAGGAATAATGACCAATAATAAAGTATCCGGGCACGTTGATTCGTGCCCTGTATTTTTTTTTGCCACGGAGGGTGACTTCGGTCACGCCCTGATATCTGTTTATGATGCGAAGATTTTCGTGCCGAAAATCCGTATCATCGCCGTTTATAAAAACATAGTCCCTGCCTGATACCGAAAAACTTCGAATGCCGTATCGGTTTAAGATATTCACCTGCATCCCGTAATCCGCCACAAAAAGGTGGTTGCCACGTTTCATAATTTTATGCGATGAGTAATAAAACAGATCATCAATATCAAATTTCAAAACATCTGACGGAGAAAGATAGTAGTAAAAAAATTTGCTTCTTGCATAAATCGGTGTACTGAAATAGATGCCATTATCCCTGAAATTTAGGATAACAACCCATTTTTCAAACGGCAGGGGCGATTCGTCGTCATAATGGTTTATCGTTAGCGCGGGTGTATTGATGAGGCGGTTTGCCTCATTGTATGCGCGTGCGGCAGCTTCTTTTGTGTCGAATCCCCCAAGGCTGATATGCTTTCTATGATATGTTATGGACGCGCGATAATAGACGGTGCCGTCTTTTTTTTTCGCTTCGAAAATGCCTTTCTGCATGAGAAACAACCTTGCCTTTCCAAGAAACACTGTAAAAAATTACAAAAATCTGAATTAAGTATAACATAAATTTAATAAAATATGAATTTTTTTACGGACAAGCGA
>JAIEDW010000293.1 GCA_029067805.1 Lachnospiraceae bacterium | reverse complement strand
ATCTGACAGGAAGAAAAAGGGAAAAATTGAAAATTTTTATTAAATTTCACTAGGCGGAAAGAATAATATATGTTATACTAAGCTAGTGTAGTTTTTTGCATGAAAAATTGCAAAATGAGTTTTTACAAAACTAAAAATTAAGATAAAAACGGAGGTCAAAAAATGAGTTCTACTTCAAGTCTGGCAAGCAAAAGAATTGAATCTTTGCTTGATGAAAACAGTTTCGTTGAAATCGGCGCCCTTGTGACTGCGAGAGCGACAGACTTCAATCTGAAACAGACAGATACTCCTTCGGACGGTGTTGTTACCGGCTACGGAGTCATCAACGGTAATCTTGTTTATGTGTACAGTCAGGACGCAGCTGTTTTGAACGGTTCCGTGGGCGAAATGCACGCAAAGAAGATTACGAACCTTTACGATCTGGCTATGAAGACGGGCGCGCCTGTCATTGGTCTGATCGATTCGGCAGGTTTGAGGCTTCAGGAGGCGACAGATGCACTGAATGCGTTTGGTGAGATTTATTTAAAGCAGACGCTTGCATCTGGTGTTATTCCTCAGATTACTGCTATCTTCGGAAGTTGTGGCGGTGGTCTTGCGCTGATCCCCACACTCACGGATTTTACTTTTATGGAAGGGGAGAAGGCAAAACTTTTTGTCAATTCTCCAAATGCGCTTGACGGAAACAACATTGCAAAATGCGATTCTTCATCGGCAGCGTTCCAGAGCAGCGAGAGCGGTATTGTTGATGTGGTTGCGGATGAAGCGACAATTTATGCAAAGATCAGAGATCTTGTAACGATGCTTCCCGCAAACAATGAAGATGAGGCATCATATGACGAGTGCACGGACGATCTCAACAGAGTATGCGCGGATATCGCAAACTGTGTAGGGGATACATCGATTGCGCTTTCTCAGATTGCAGATAATAATGTTTTCTTTGAAATCAAGGAAAATTATGCAAAAGATATGGTAACAGGTTTTATTAAGTTAAACGGTATGACAGTAGGCTGTGTGGCAAACCGTACAGAAGTTTACGATGAGAACGGCGAAGCTGCTGAGAAATTTGATGCAGTGCTTTCACCGAAGGGATGCTACAAAGCTGCAGATTTTATCAATTTCTGTGATGCGTTTGACATTCCCGTGCTTTCATTGACAAACGTGAAAGGCTATGAGGCGACAGTGAGCAACGAGAAAGGAATTGCAACTGCAGTGGCGAAACTTACGTACGCTTTTGCCAATGCGACGGTTCCCAAAGTAAACGTGATTATTGGAAAGGCGATCGGAAGCGCTTATGTAGCAATGAACTCAAAGGCAATCGGAGCCGATATCACAATCGCCTGGCCCGATGCCGAAATCGGCTCTATGGACGCAAACCTTGCCGCAAAGATTATGTATGAAGGACAAGGCGCAGATGTAATCAAGAGCAAGGCGGAAGAATATGCGGCGCTTCAGACAAGTGCGACAGGCGCGGCAAAGAGAGGTTATGTAGACCAGATTATCGAGGCTGCTGACACGAGAAAATATGTTGTTGGCGCATTCGAGATGTTATTCACAAAAAGAGAGGACCGTCCTTCCAAAAAACATGGTACGGTCTAGGAAAGGGTGAACGTTAATATGAAAAATTTCGCGAAAAAATTTTTAATGACAGTATTAATGCTTACCTGTGTATTTGCACTGACAGCATGCGGACAGGACGAGGCGTTATCGGCAAATCAGCTTACAAAGCAAAAAGAAGCTGAGCTTCGTGCACAGAATGTGGTGGATATGATGACAGCGTTTGTGTCATCGCAGGATTATAAACCGGGGATGGTTGACGAGTATAACAATGTGGAACTTGCAGATGTGTTTAGTTCCCTGTATGAAAGATATACTAAAGGAACATCTGCAATTTCATGTGAGGGTAAGGCAGTCAGAAGTGCTTTCAGTACATTTGAATCAGGTCTTGAGGATATGGGAAGCATCAAGGAAGTCGGACAGCCTGTATCGGACATTGATGATGATACCATTACGATTATCATTCCGGTAACTGGTGAAAGTACAAACGGTTCTGTGGAATTGATCTTCACAAACGATATTTATCTTAAGATGACATCATGCACACTCAACATGGATCAGACCATGGGCTCTCTGATGGTTAAAGCGGCGCTTAATACAGTTCTCGGTATGGGAACCGTGTTTGTGGTATTGATTATCATATGTCTTATTATTTCATTGTTCTCCTTTATTCCGAAAATTCAGGAGAATTTTGCAAAGAAAAAGGCTCCCGCAAAGGCGCCTGTTTCAGCAGCACCAGCGCCGACAGTGACGCCTGTAACGCCGGTAAGTGAGGAACTTGCAGACGATACGGAGCTTGTTGCGGTAATCGCAGCGGCGATCGCGGCATATGAGGGAACAAGTGCAGACGGTTTCAGAGTGAGAAGCATCAGACGTGCAAACACAGGAAATTGGAAAAGAGCATAAAAAATAAAGATTAAAAAAGTTATATATTGTAATAAATACAGGAGGATTTAGGAATGAAAAATTATACAATTACCGTAAACGGCAGCGTATATGATGTAGTGGTTGAAGAGGGCGCAGGCAGCGGTGCGGCACCGGCAGCAGCTCCCAAGGCGGCGCCTAAGGCAGCTCCCAAAGCAGCACCGGCGGCAGCTCCCAAGGCAGCAGCAGGCGCAGGCAGCATCAAGGTAGAGGCAGGTGCAGCAGGAAAGGTATTTAAGATTGAGGCAAGCGTAGGACAGGCAGTAAAGAGAGGCGATGCAGTTGTTATCGTTGAGGCGATGAAGATGGAAATTCCCGTTGTAGCGCCCGAAGACGGAACCGTAGCAAGCATTGATGTGGCAGTTGGCGACTCTGTTGAGGCAGGTGCTTTACTTGCAACTTTGAACTAAATTTGATGTTTAAGGTGGTTAATAAATACAATAGGAGGTCAACAAAATGTCATATATAGCAGATACACTCAACAATCTGATACATCAGACGGCGTTTTTTAATATCACCGGCGGAAATCTGATCATGATTGCTGTGGCTTGTCTATTTCTTTATCTTGCTATCGCGAAGCAGTATGAACCGCTGCTTTTAACCCCGATAGCGTTCGGTATGCTGCTGGTGAATATTTATCCCGACATTATTGCGCCGATTGGCGGCGACGGGACACCCGGCGGTTTGCTGTATTATTTCTATTTACTTGATGAGTGGGCAATTCTTCCCTCGCTTATTTTCATGGGCGTAGGCGCAATGACAGACTTTGGTCCGTTGATTGCAAATCCGAAGAGCTTTTTGCTCGGTGCGGCAGCACAGTTCGGTATTTTTGCGGCATATTTCGGAGCGATTGCGCTTGGCTTTAACGATAAGGCGGCAGCGGCAGTTTCTATCATTGGTGGCGCGGACGGTCCTACATCGATCTTCCTTGCTGGTAAGCTTGGACAGACGGGACTGCTCGGACCAATCGCAGTGGCGGCATACTCATACATGTCACTCGTGCCGATTATTCAGCCTCCCATTATGAAGCTTCTTACGACGGAGAAAGAGAGAAAGATTAAGATGGCTCAGCTTAGACCGGTATCTAAGCTTGAGAGAATTCTTTTCCCGATCGTTGTTACCATTGTAGTATGTATGATTCTTCCTACCACAGCGCCTCTCGTTGGTATGCTTATGTTAGGAAACCTGTTCAGAGAGTCCGGCGTGGTAAGACAGCTTACAGATACTGCTTCTAACGCGCTTATGTATATCGTTGTTATCCTGCTTGGTACATCGGTAGGCGCGACAACAAGCGCTGAGGCTTTCTTAAATGTAGCTACGATCAAGATCGTTGTCTTGGGTCTTATAGCGTTCATGTTTGGTACGGCAGCAGGTGTGCTGTTTGGTAAGCTGATGTGCGTTTTCACAAAGGGCAAGGTAAATCCTTTGATTGGTTCCGCAGGCGTTTCTGCCGTGCCTATGGCAGCACGTGTATCGCAGAAGGTCGGTGCAGAGGCAGATCCTACAAACTTCCTGCTCATGCATGCGATGGGACCTAACGTTGCCGGCGTTATCGGCACTGCGGTTGCAGCCGGTACCTTTATGGCGATCTTCGGGGTATTTTAAAGCTGAGTAAATCCAAAGGATTTACGAATGCACAGCATAAATTTGTAAAATAAAGTATGAACACAAAATGATAGGAGGAACAGAAATGTCAGAAACAGTTAAAAAGCCTATTAAGATTACTGAAACGGTTCTGCGTGACTCGCATCAGTCCTTAATAGCGACAAGAATGCCGACCGAGTTTATGCTCCCCATTCTCGAAACAATGGACTCTGTCGGATATCATTCATTAGAGTGCTGGGGCGGCGCTACTTTTGACGCATCTCTTCGTTTCCTGAAAGAGGATCCGTGGGAAAGACTCAGAAAGATCAGAGATAAGGTTAAAAATACAAAGCTGCAAATGCTTTTCAGAGGTCAGAATATTTTAGGATATCGTCATTATGCGGATGACGTGGTAACGGAGTTCGTTGAGAAGTCAATCGCAAACGGTATTGATATCATCAGAATCTTTGACTGCTTCAATGATCTTAGAAATTTACAGTGCGCAGTAAACGCAGCGAATGCGGTTAAGAAAAGAGAAGGACGCGGTGAGGCTCAGATCGCGCTTTCTTACACACTGGGTGATGCTTATACGCTTGAGTATTGGATGAAGATGGCGAAGGATATCGAGGAAATGGGTGCAGATTCTATCTGTATCAAGGATATGGCGGGTCTTTTGGTACCTTATAAGGCTGAGGAGCTGATCAAGGCTATGAAGTCTGCTACAAAGCTCCCGATACAGCTTCACACACACTATACGTCAGGTGTGGCATCTATGACATACTTAAAGGCAGTAGAGGCAGGAGTAGATGTAATCGACTGTGCAATCTCACCGTTCGCGCTTGGTACTTCACAGCCGGCTACTGAGGTTATGGTAGAAACCTTTAAGGGAACACCTTACGATACAGGCTATGATCAGAATGTACTTGCAAAAATTGCGGATTATTTCAGACCTTACAGAGAGGAGTGCTTAAAGAGCGGACTTCTCAATCCTAAGGTGCTCGGTGTTGATATCAAGACACTGATGTATCAGGTTCCGGGTGGTATGTTATCGAACATGGTAAGCCAGTTAAAGGAACAGAACGCAGAGGATAAGTATTACGACGTGCTTCAGGAAATCCCGAGAGTGCGTAAAGACCTGGGCGAGCCGCCTCTTGTTACGCCTTCTTCACAGATCGTCGGTACACAGGCTGTATTTAACGTATTGATGGGTGAGCGTTATAAGATGGCAACGAAGGAAACAAAGGCAGTTCTTCGCGGCGAGTACGGTCAGACTGTTAAGCCGTTTGATAAAGAAGTGCAGGATAAGGTGCTTTCCGCAGATGAAAAAGCATCGATTATCACATGCCGTCCTGCCGACAAGCTTCCGAACGAGTTGAAGAAGATTGAGGAAGAAATGAAAGAGTGGAAACAACAGGATGAAGATGTATTGTCTTATGCGTTGTTCCCGCAGGTTGCAACCGACTTCTTCAAATATCGTCAGGCACAGCAGGAGAAAGTCGACATGACACAGGCTGATACGAAAAATGGAGCGTATCCCGTATAATTTGGGATTTTGTTAGAATTGGTTTGATGCGATGGGCGTTACGGTGGTTTACAGAATTCTCCGTGCGCCCTGCGCAGCGAACGCAACAAATGAAATGTTGTTTTGAAAATATATTTTCAGAAAGGCATGTTTAACTATGGCGAGAAAAGAGTTAATAACAAAGGATAGAATATTGAATACTGCTTTTGAACTGGCGAGAGTGGACGGTATTGAAAGCGTTACCGCGAGAAAACTTGCGGCACAGATTGGGTGTTCTACCCAGCCGATCTTCAGAGTATATTCGAACATGAATGAGCTTTATACGGAAATTTACGAAAGAGCGATAGATTCATTCGGTGATTATTATGAGAATTTCAAGTCCGATGTGGAAACGCCGTTTATTCACCTTGGTCTTGTTTATATAAACTATGCGAAAGATGAGAAAAAACTTTTCCAACTGCTTTTTCAGTCAGAGGGCAGGGGAGAGAGAAGTCTTTATGAACTTTTAAACGGAAAGGTAGGCGCTGTGAGCAAAGAAATCAACCGCGCCGCCGCCGCAGGATGCAAAAATCCGAGCGGACTCTTTATGAAAATATGGATTTTTATCCATGGATGCGCGTGTATGGTGCTGACAGGGGATTATGATTTGACGGAGGAGGAAACGGCTGAACTTTTGGGCGATATTTATAAAAGCTGTTCATAACGGGAATTTGGAATGGAAGTAAAATATGATACGATATCAAGGATAAACGATAAATTTAACAGAATGAGCAAAAGTCACAAGAAGATTGCGACGTTCATCATAGACCATTACGAACAGGCTGCTTTTATGACGGCGGCAAAACTCGGAAAAACGGTTGGTATCAGTGAGTCTACGGTGGTGCGCTTTGCGTATGCGCTGGACTATGAAGGATATCCCGAGTTTCAGGAAGCATTGGCGGAGTGGGTGAAAGATAAGCTCAACTCCGTACAGAAGATTGGCGCGAAATACGGAAAGAGCACGCAGTCGGAGATTTTAACGTCGGTGCTCAATGCAGATATCGAAAAAATTGATGACACGATAGATCATGTAGACCCGCAGGCATTTGAGGCTGCTGTCGATATTATATTAAATGCAAGGCATGTGTATATTATCGGTCTTAGGAGCTGTAAACCACTTGCGGAGTTTTTGCATTTTTACTTAAATATGGTACGCTCCGACGTGGTGCTTTTGGATTCGACAAGTATTTCAGAAACATTTGAGCAGATGCTTCGAATTGATGAAAAAGACGCGATCATTGGCATCAGCTTTCCGCGGTATTCGATGCGTACGCTCAAGGCGATGGAAATGGCGAATGACAGAAATGCGAAAGTGATCACGATTACGGATACGATTCATTCACCGATGTGTCTGTACTCGTCTTGTAATTTGATGGCAAGGAGCGATATGGTGTCGATCGTGGATTCGCTTGTGGCGCCGCTGAGCTTGATCAATGCGCTTGTCGTGGCGCTTTGCTTGAAACGACCCGACGAGGTAAAGCACAATCTGGAAACGCTCGAGTATGCGTGGGATAATTATCAGGTATATTTGAAAGATGAGATTAATTTTATTGATGAGGATTTGTTGAATACATCGCTTCAGACACAGATGGAGCAGAGAAGAAAAAAACAGGTGTAGTTAAGGATTGGAAATGGCTGATATAGTGATTGTGGGCGGCGGTGCGGCAGGGATGATGGCAGCAGTCGCGGCAGCGCAGGCGGGCGGAAAGGTTACGCTGATCGAAAAGAACGAAAAGCTTGGAAAAAAGCTGTTCATCACGGGAAAGGGACGTTGCAACGTGACAAACGCCTGTGAAGTGGAAGATTTGTTTCGAAATGTTCTAGAGCATTCCAAGTTTTTGTACAGTGCGATTTATGGATTTGATAATCAGTCGGTTATGCACTTTTTTGAGGAGAATGGGTGTAAGCTGAAAATCGAGCGCGGTGGGCGGGTATTTCCCGTATCGGATCACAGCTCGGATATTATAAAGGTGTTGGAAAAAAAGCTAAAAGAATGTCATGTCAGTATACGGCTAAATAGTGAGATTAAAAAGATAACGGTTGAGCAGTTGGAACCGCCGGAAGAAAAAAAAGGAAAAAAGCTGCAACAGACTTCGAAAATATGTTCTGTAGAGCTTTTGGAAAAGCAGTCGAATAAAAGACAGACAATAAGCGCAGACAGTGTTATCGTGGCAACAGGCGGAATGTCATATGTGCTCACAGGATCGACAGGTGACGGGTATCGTTTCGCGAAGGATTTCGGACACACGATAATCCCACTTTCACCAGCACTTGTGCCATTTGCAGTCAAGGAGAGCTGGTGTCATGAACTTCAGGGATTATCGCTCAAGAATGTAAAGGCGTCGGTTGTGCTTGACGGCAAAGAGATTTATTCTGATTTTGGCGAGTTTCTGTTTACCCATTATGGGGTGAGCGGACCGTTGATGCTCAGTGCGGCAAGCGTGTATGCACACAAGCTGAAGGATAAAACCGAAAAAGAGGCAAAACTTTATGTAGATTTAAAGCCTGCGCTGACTTATGAACAGCTTGACCGGCGCGTGCTGCGTGAATTTGACGCGAACAAAAACAAACAGTTTAAAAATGTGCTCGGGGCGTTGTTTCCCGCAAAGCTGGTTCCCGTGATGCCGCAGCTTTCGGCAATTGCGGCGGACAAAGCAATCCATGAGATTACAAAACAGGAGCGGGAGCGGTTTGTATCGGTGATCAAGCGTATGGAGCTTACAATCACGGGACTGCGCGGATATGATGAGGCGATTGTCACAAAGGGCGGTGTAGCGGTAAACGAGGTCAATCCGTCTACGATGGAATCGAAGCTTGTAAAGGGGCTTTACTTTGCGGGCGAAGTTTTGGACGTTGATGCGCTCACGGGTGGCTTTAACTTGCAGATCGCGTGGTCTACGGGATATCTTGCGGGGGGGAGTGCGGCTCAATTATGAGCGGCACAATTTGAATGAAATTTATGGAAATTGAAATAATAGATAAAATGGGGGAATTAAAATGAGTTACAATATCGCAATCGATGGTCCGGCGGGAGCCGGAAAAAGCACGATCGCAAAGCTGATCGCAAAAAAGAAGGGCTTTGTGTATGTGGATACAGGCGCAATGTATCGCGCGATGGCGTTGTATTTTTTGGAGGAGGGCATTTCGGCGGACGATTCGGAGAAGATTGCCGCCGCAGCAGAGCATGTGGATGTCACGATAAGCTATGAGAACGGCGAGCAGATCGTCTGGTTAAACGGCAGAAATGTGAATGGACTGATTCGTACGGAAGAGGTCAGTAAAATGGCATCGAAAAGCAGTACAAACGGAGCGGTGCGCAAAAAGCTTGTGGAACTGCAGCAGGCGCTTGCAAAAAAAGAGAGCGTTGTGATGGATGGAAGAGATATCGGAACCTGCGTTCTTCCTGATGCAGATGTAAAAGTATATCTGACTGCGAGTAGCCGTGTACGTGCTGAAAGGCGTTATAAGGAGTTACAGGCTAAGGGAGAAGCGTGCGACCTTGATGTGATTGAAAAGGACATCATAGACCGCGACTATCAAGATATGCAC
The DNA here is from genome assembly GCA_029067805.1 of Lachnospiraceae bacterium. Classification (GTDB taxonomy): domain Bacteria; phylum Bacillota; class Clostridia; order Lachnospirales; family Lachnospiraceae; genus COE1. The sequence continues at coordinate 673 of JAIEDW010000293.1, read as the reverse complement.
AGGGAACTCTCGCCGCTCAAACAGGCAGATGACGCAGTGCTTTTGGATTCTTCGAGCATGACAATTGAACAAGTCGCAGATGCGATTATCAAACTGTGTAATTGACGGGAGGCATGATACATGGAAGTAGTACTTGCCAAGACATCGGGTTTTTGTTTCGGAGTAAAACGCGCTGTCGATACTGTTTATGAGCAGATTGAGAAGATGGGCGGTGAGGGGAAAATATACACCTATGGTCCGATCATACACAATGAGGAAGTCGTAAAAGACTTGGAAGAAAAAGGCGTTCAGGTCTTAAATACAAGACAGGAATTGGAAGAACTCGACGGCGGGACCGTGGTGATTCGTTCACACGGCGTTTCCAAGGATATTTATGATTTAATAGAGAAAAAGGGAATCGGCTGTATAGACGCGACCTGTCCGTTTGTAAAGCGCATTCATGAGATCGTGGAAAAGGAGTCGTCAAAAGGACGGCGCATCATTATTATCGGAAATGACGGACACCCTGAGGTTGAGGGAATAAAAGGCTGGTCAAAAACGCCTGCAGTTGTCATTGAAGATGCTGAAACAGCACAGGATTTTCATGCGGAATCAGACGAAAAATTGTGTATTGTGTCGCAAACGACATTTAATTACAAGAAATTTCAAGATTTAGTTGAAATTTTTCAAAAAA
>JAIEDW010000292.1 GCA_029067805.1 Lachnospiraceae bacterium | reverse complement strand
ATCCACAGTATCTTAAACAGCATAGCCTAACCTATAGAAAAGGTAAAGAGTGGCTATGACTATATAATACGAGGAGATGAGTTGCACAATGGAAAAGAATACCGGATATTTTGAAAATCGCCCGGTTACGATGAACGAGCATAACAACCTGCTGCAGATTGAGGAGCATATGTATCAGCTGCAGGATGTTGAGAAACCGAATGCGTTTCGAAATATGTTTCCTTATGATGAGATACCCAAAATACCGTTTAACGACAGAATGGTTCCGCATAATATGCCAAAAGAGATTTGGATTACGGACACAACCTTTCGTGACGGGCAGCAGTCGAGAGCGCCTTACAGTACAGAGCAGATTGTGACAATTTATGACTACCTGCATAAGTTAGGCGGACCGAACGGCATGATTCGGCAAAGTGAGTTTTTCTTATACAGCAAGAAAGACAGGGACGCCGTATATAAGTGTATGGAGCGCGGATATCAGTTTCCGGAGGTCACTTCGTGGATTCGGGCAAGCAAGGACGACTTTAAACTGGTAAAAGATATCGGTATGAAGCAGACCGGTATCCTTGTAAGCTGCTCCGATTATCATATTTTTATGAAGTTAAAGATGACAAGAAGGCAGGCGATGGATCATTATCTTTCCGTTGTGAAGGAATGTCTTGACGAGGGAATCAGCGTGAGATGCCACTTGGAGGATATTACAAGAGCGGACATCTATGGATATGTCGTACCATTCTGCCAGGAACTGATGAAATTAGCGGAGCAGTACAAGCTGCCGATCATTGTGCGCGCCTGTGATACAATGGGGTATGGCGTAAACTTCCCTGGCGCGGTTATTCCAAGAAGCGTTCAAGGCATCATTTACGCGATCCATACGCACGCGGGAGTGCCGCATGAGTGGATTGAGTGGCATGGACACAATGATTTTTATAAGGCAGTTACGAATTCGACCACAGCATGGCTTTATGGTTGTGCGGGCGTTAATACGTCGCTTTTCGGTATCGGAGAGCGTACGGGTAATACACCGCTTGAGGCGATGGTGTTTGAGTATGCGCAGTTGCGCGGAACATTAAACGGTATGGATACCACTGTGATCACGGAACTTGCTGAATATTATGAGAAGGAAATCGGCTATCAGATTCCGCCGAGAACACCGTTTGTCGGGAAAAATTTCAATATTACAAGAGCGGGCATTCATGCGGATGGTCTGTTAAAGAATGAGGAAATTTACAATATTTTTGATACCGAGAAATTTTTGCGCAGACCTGTGCTTTGCGCTGTTTCAAACACTTCCGGTCTTGCGGGTATCGCGCATTGGATCAACACCTACTTCAAGCTTTCGGGTGAGGAAAAGATTGAAAAGACTTCCGAGCTTGTGGCGTATGCAAAGACATGGGTAGATGCAGAGTATGAGAGTGGTCGTGTCACGGTTCTTACGGACGATGAGCTTTTGGCGGTCATTGATGAGGGATGTAAGACGCTTGGCATCACACTCAAAAAGGATTAAAGAGGTGAGAAAATGGGCGAATATGATGTCAATCATGACACATCGGATAAATATTCGTTAGGCAGCAGAGTGTTCAACAAGATTAGAGAGGATATCTTAAGCGGCAGATACAGTGAAAAAGAGGAGCTCAAAGAGGCAGCGGTGGCGGAGGAACTCGGCGTTAGCAGAACTCCTGTTCGAGAAGCGTTTCGACAGCTTGAGCTTGAGGGATTGATCCGCATCGTGCCAAACAAGGGCGCGTATGTGACAGGAATATCCGCTTCCGATGTGGCTGATATCTATGAAATACGTTCCTTACTTGAGGGATTGTGTGCGAAATGGGCAACAAAAAAAATAACAAAAGACGCAATTGAGGAGATGGAGGAAACCATTCTTCTGAGCGAATTTCACTTGTCAAAGGGGCACTTTGAACAGCTGACTGAGCTTGACAATCGGTTCCATATGCAGCTCTATGAGGCATGCGAGAGCAAGATGCTCATTCATCTGTTAAAGGATTTTCACCAATATGTGCAGAAGGAGCGGCAGAAAACGCTTTCCGACAAGGAGCGCAGTAAGGCGGCAGTGGCAGAGCATAAAAGCATTATGGAGGCAATTCGGGATGGAAATGAACAGCTTGCAGAACGACTTGCAGATGAACACATTTGTAATGCGTATAAAAATATGGTAAAATGTGGATTGAGTAAGAATAATAGAAATATTTGATAAAAATGGAGGAGAAATCAATGGCAAAAATTCAAATGACGACACCGCTTGTAGAGATGGATGGGGACGAGATGACGCGTATCCTTTGGAAGATGATTAAGGATGAACTGCTTGTTCCATACATTGATTTAAAGACAGAGTATTATGATTTGGGACTTGAGTACAGAAATGAAACAAACGATAAGGTAACGGTGGATTCAGCAGAGGCGACAAAGAAATATGGTGTTGCAGTAAAATGTGCAACAATCACACCAAATGCAGCCAGAATGACAGAGTACGATCTGAAAGAAATGTGGAAAAGTCCAAACGGTACAATCAGGGCAATTCTTGACGGTACGGTTTTCAGAGCTCCGATTGTGGTAAAGGGAATCGAGCCTTGCGTCAAAAATTGGGAAAAACCGATTACGCTTGCAAGACATGCGTACGGTGATGTGTATAAGAATACGGAAATCAAGGTTCCGGGTGCAGGCAAGGCAGAGCTTGTGTATACAGGGGAGGACGGAACGGAAATCAGAGAGCTGATCCACAATTTTGATGCTCCCGGTATTTTACAGGGAATACACAATACGGACAAGTCGATTACAAGCTTTGCACATGCATGTTTCAAATATGCTTTGGATACCAAACAGGATTTGTGGTTTGCGACGAAGGATACGATTTCCAAGAAATATGACCATAACTTTAAAGATATTTTCCAGGATATTTATGATGCGGAGTACGCAAAGCAGTTTGAGGCGGCAGGTATTGAATATTTCTATACACTGATTGACGATGCGGTAGCGCGTGTCATGAAAGCAAAGGGTGGATTTATCTGGGCATGTAAGAATTATGACGGAGATGTCATGAGTGATATGGTAAGTTCGGCATTCGGTTCACTTGCGATGATGACTTCTGTGCTTGTTTCACCAACAGGTGTGTATGAGTATGAGGCGGCGCACGGTACGGTACAAAGACATTACTATAAGCACTTAAAAGGCGAGGAAACGTCAACAAACTCTGTTGCAACAATCTTTGCATGGACAGGCGCACTCAGAAAGCGCGGCGAGCTTGACAAGATTTCGGAGCTTGTGGAATTTGCAGATAAGCTTGAAAAGGCAACGATCAAAACGATAGAAGACGGAAAGATGACGAAAGACTTGGCGCTGATTACATCTTTAAAGGATGTGACAGTGCTCAACAGTGAGGACTTTATCAAGGCAATCAGAGCGACATTTGATGCGATTTGATATTTAGAGATAATGAATAAAAATGGAGGGGCTTTACTCAGAAAGCTCCTCCCATTTTTCATACAGTGTTTCAAGTTCTGTTGACAGTGTTTCTTTTTCCTTGGATAATTCCTGTAACTTGGCGGAATTGGTGGCATTTTCGGGCTTTGCCATTTCTGCGTCAAGTGTCTCGCATTTCTGTTCCAGTTCTTCAATCCGTGTTTCGCATTTTTTTAAATCATTTTCTTTTTTGCGTGCCTGTGCCTGATTTTCTTTTTGTTGTTTCCAATCAAGCTTTTGTGCGGATGGTTCGTCTACGGGAGCAGTAGTTTCTGAAACTGACACAGGTGTCAGAATTTCACGTTTTTCAAGATAATAATCATAATTTCCGATATAATTGATAAATTCCCGATGTGTAAGCTCCAATATCCTTGATGCGGTCTTGTTGATAAAATAGCGGTCATGTGAAACATAAAGGACTGTTCCTTCGTATGCATTCAACGCGGTTTCAAGGATTTCTTTCGATGCGATATCAAGGTGGTTTGTCGGCTCGTCGAGGATTAGAAAATTTGCTTCTGACAGCATCAGCTTTGCAAGCGAAACGCGTCCCCGTTCGCCGCCGCTGAGTGCGCTTATGTTTTTAAACACGTCTTCTCCCGTAAACAAAAATGCGGCGAGCGTATTTCTGATCTCGGTGTTTGTGAGATAGGGGTAATCGTCGCTGATTTCGTCAAACAAGGTCTTGTCCATATGAAGGACATGATGCTCCTGATCGTAGTAGCCGATTTCCACATTTGTCCCAAGTCTGATTTCTCCTTTGTCGGCAGGAATCAGTTCATTGATGATTTTGAGCAGAGTCGTTTTTCCAGTTCCGTTATCACCGATAATTGCGACATGTTCACCGCGCTTGATCTCAAAGGAAACATTTGAAAAAAGAGTGTTTGTACCAAAGCTTTTGGAAAGTCCCTGTATCTGCATGACATCGTTTCCACTTGTCTTGTGCGGTGTGAGTTTTAGTCTCATGTCGGTATCGATTTCAACCGGCTTTTCGAGCCGTTCTATTTTATCGAGCATTTTTTCGCGGCTCTCTGCACGCCGGATTGATTTTTCGCGGTTAAACTGTTTTAGCTTGTCGATGACGGCTTCCTGATGTTTGATCTCACGCTGCTGGTTTAAGTAGGCGTTCATCTGCTCTGTGCGTAAGTGCTCTTTCTGCACAGCGTAATCCGAGTAATTGCCTTTGAAGGACGAAACCACGCCGTTATCAATTTCAATGATTTTTGTCGCAATCTTGTCCAAAAAATAGCGGTCATGCGAAACAATGATGACAGCTCCTTTGTAGTTTAAAAGATACGTTTCAAGCCATGCGATAGAGTTTAAATCGAGGTGATTTGTCGGCTCGTCAAGCATGATCAGGTCCGGCTTTTGCAACAGGAGTTTTCCGAGTGCGATACGCGTTTTCTGACCGCCTGAGAGCGTTGCAACTTTTTTGTTAAATTCGTCTTCTCCAAATCCCAGTCCTTTTAAAATACCTGTAATTTCACTTTTATAAGCGTATCCGTTGATATCCTCAAAACGGTGTGTCATGTTGGTATATTTCTTTAATAAAAGCTCAAGGGTATCGCCGTCTGCACTTTTCATATCCAGTTCACATTGGCGGATAGACGCTTCTAACTCCAGGACTTCCTGCTTTACGGTCAAAAGTTCATCAAACAGTGTATTTTCACTGTCCACTGCCTGATGCTGTGCCAAATATCCGAAGCTTTTGTCTTTGGCGAAGGTCACGAGTCCTGCGTCTGCCGGTAAATCGCCTACGATGATTTTTAATAAAGTGGATTTTCCAGCGCCGTTGATGCCGACGATAGCGGCTTTCTCGTAATCTTCTATATGAAATGATGCATTTTTAATGACATGATTATCCGTAAAGGTTTTGTCTATATTGCTGCATGATAAAATCATGATAATCCTCCGTTTTTGCTTATCCTGTAATCGTAATCCATACTATATTACAATAAAATGGAAAGAAAAACAAGGCGTTTGTGGAACAGTAAAATGATGGAATTGCCGAACGCAGATCATTTTGTTGACGCACATATTTCGAAATGTTAAACTGTGCATAAGATGAATGCAGTGAAATCAATATGTCAGTGGATAAATAATAGTACACGCTGACGTTGAGAAAAGACAAAGGGGAAAATATGAACATTACAATCTGTGACGATGATAAAAAAATATGTGGATTTTTCGAGAAAAAAATAAAAGATGTCTATCAAAACGCAGACATCAAAAGTTTTTATGATGCGGACGAGCTTTGGAATAGTGCAAAATGCAATCCTAAGCAGGCACCGGATATTCTGTTATTGGATATTCAGATGAACTGCATGAATGGTATTGAGCTTGCGCGGAGATTACGGAGCATTGGTTGGAAAACAATTCTGATCTTTATCACAGCATACGCCGATTATGTGTTTGACGCTTTTGATGTGGGGGCGTTTCATTATCTGGTGAAGCCTGTTTCCGACAAGAAGTTTGAGGAGGTTTTACAAAAAGCGGCGGAGCAGCTTAGGCAGAAATGGACAGGGATTGAAAAAGCAGCCGAAGCCGGGAATGATGAACGGTGTATCACTGTAAAAAGCAACGGTGTCCATACGACCGTAAAAGCAGCTGAAATTGTCTATGCCGAGGTGTTTAACCGAAAGGTAGTTCTTCATACAATCACGGAAAACATTGAATATTACGGAAAGCTGAAAAGTCTTGCGGACGAGCTTGGAGAGGATTTTTACAGACCGCACAGGGCGTATCTTGTCAATCTGAAATATGTTATGAAATATGACAGAAGCGTCATATATTTGCAGAACGGTCAGGTGATGATGGCAAAGCAGAATTACGCGGGATTTGTGAAAGCGCATATGGCGTATATGAAGCGTGAATTCGGAAGAATGTCCAAGGGATAGGAGAAGAAGTATGACGGATTGGGAAAGTCTTTATGAACTTGTAAGCAGAATAAACGAGCTTATACGCTGTGTCATTTATGGAGTGGCATTTTCCTGTTTTTGTGTGCCTTTTGTGAAACGTAAAAAATATGCTTTTGCGGCAGGAACCGCATTTTCTGTTATGTTACTTTTTTTGTGGCATATTCCTGTAGTCATTGGCAATTTTACCGTATATAGTCTGTGTATGATTGCGGGGCTTCTTGTGCTTTGTGTGTTGGAGCCAAAGCGCATTCGGCAGAAAATTTTTCTTGCCGTAACGTTCTTTAGTGTCCGTTGGCTTACCATGGCAATCGGTAGCTGCCTGTATATCTGGCTGGATAAAATAAGTATGGAAGCGCCGCATTTTAGCGAAAGTATGGCATTGCAGTTTAAACTGTTTCTGCTCAATATCGTGATCAATGGCGTGTTTGATCTGACGCTGCTGCTTGTCGTTTCATGGATGGTGGGAAAAGTATATAAATACAGTGATGACGACATGAATCGGAACGAATTTGTGTTGATGCTTTTGCCTTCCCTGTCGGGACTGATTGGGTATGCTATGATGAAGTTTTATGAAGATAACTACAAAGCTGATACTGTGTATGAACTGTCGGAAATTTCAGTGCAGTTTAATCTGATGCGTTTGTGCTACTATGTAATCTCCCTGATTACGATCATTGTGTTGATCATGTTGTATCAAAATATTAAGGAAAAACAGGAGGAAGCAAGGCAAAAGGAGCTGTTAAACGGTCAGATTGAGAGTATGAAGCACCATATCGGCAGAGTGGAGCGGCTCTATGCTGATATCCGCGGATTACGGCATGATATGGGAAACCATATCACAACCTTGGAGGCGTTGTATGAAACAGGAGCGGACAAAACGGCAGGCGAGTATATGAAAGAGCTAAAGCAAAAGCTGTGGTTATCCGATTTTGAGATAAAGAGCGGTAATCCCGTGACTGATGTGATACTCTCAGAGCGCAGACAGGAGGCGCTGGAGAATGGAATATCGTTTGAATGTAATTTTCATTATCCCGACAGTGACAATATCAACGCTTTTGACATTAGTGTCATATTAAACAATGCGCTGGACAATGCAATAAAAGCCGCGAAATATGCAGCGGATAAGGGAGCACAGGCACAGATAAAACTCTATTCTTATGTTAAAAATGATATTTACATGATTGAAATGGAAAACAGTTTGCGGGAGAACGAAAAAGCAGACGAAGCGGATGCAAACGGTCACGGATACGGTCTGTTAAATATTCAGAGCGTAGCGAGAAAATATTGCGGCGATATGCTTGTGGAGCGCGCAGACGGTATCTTTAGGCTTAGTGTAATGCTTGTAAAATAGATTGACAACAGAAAATGTCCGCTTCACAACAAATCCGTTTAGTTCCGGTCATGGCATTCCGAAACACTATACAGATGCGAATTGCTTTTTTATGTTATAGGAAATCGCGGCGGCGTATATCATTTCTTTTTTTAATAAATAATCGCGTCAGCGTATATCATTGCAACAAAAAGCATGGCATCAAAATACGCTATGAAAATAGCAGAGAAGGAAGGAGGAACAGCTATGACAATAGGCGGTATCGGCAGTAATGCAAACGCGGGCGCGGGCACAAGCGCAATCTCCATGAGTAGTCAGCAAGGGATGGATTCGTACAGCAAAAGTTTGCAAAAGCAGATTGCGGACGCGCAAAAGCAGCTTCAGGAACTTGCGCAAAATAAAGAGATGGATCCCGAAACCAAAATGAAAAAGCGGCAGGAAATCCAAAAGCAGATCGGTGACCTGAATATGCAGCTTCGACAGCATCAGATGGAGGAACGCAAAAAGGCGCAAGAGGAGAAACGGCAAAAAAGCGAGCCTAAAAAGTCGGAGGAAAATGTGACTGGCTTGTCACAAAAGAGCATGGAGGCGATGATATCAGCGGATAGCTCTATGAAGCAGGCAAAAGTACAGGGCAGCACGGCAAAGAATATGCAAAATGATGCCAATATCAAGCGTGAGGAAATCAAGCGTGATGGTGGTTCAACGAAAAGAACATCCAATGACAGCAAATCCATCAGCATGAAATGGGATGATGTGGAAGGGCTTGAAGACAAGGCACAGGCAGCGACTGCATCGCAGGCATCAACACTTGCAGAGGCAAACGATAAGCTCAGAGACGTCAATACGGAAAGAGAAGACGGTTCAGATGCTAAGAAAGAAGACAAGGACAATACACAGGTTGCCGGCATCGAAAACGAAAACGGCGAAACAGGAGCTATGTCCGTAGCAGAAAGCGGAGTTGTGGCAGCAACAGCAGACGAAACAGAAACAGCGACTCCCGTATCGGCTCCCGTTTCCGGGAAACCAGTGGCAGCGATTGGCAGTAACGTTGATGTAAAAGTGTAAAAACATAGTATTACCAAGAAGTCCCCGTGCACTATTGCGGGGGCTTTTTCTTTGAACACCAGCTTCCAAGCTTGTGTTTTTTATTGTCAAAAACAATTTGTCCATGTATAATAGAGGATAATAAATATTATATAGGAGGAATGGCAAAATGAATATCCCGACAAGCGAAAGACTGGAAAAAATTTATGGAGAGAGCGTAAATAGCGCAGAGCGTTTTCGTGCGCTTGCAGACAATTTTAAAAAGAAATATGGACATGATGAGGCTGCATTTTTTACTTCGCCCGGAAGAACGGAAATTATCGGAAATCATACAGACCACAATGGCGGAAGAGTGATTGCGGGAAGCATTGACCTTGATACCATCGGTGCCGCGGCAAAAAATGACAGCAATGTCATACATATCACAAGCGAAGGTTATGACGAGGAGATCGTGGTTGACATTACAAAGATTGACAGTGTGCCAAAGGTGGTTGGGACACCGTCGCTTGTTGCGGGAATGATAGAGGCGGCGAAAAAATTCGGATTTCAGACAGGCGGCTTTGATGCGTA
>JAIEDW010000291.1 GCA_029067805.1 Lachnospiraceae bacterium | reverse complement strand
GTACGATTGACAAGAAGCAGTACATCGGAATGTTCGTATCGGGAGATGCAGACATTACATTCAGCGACATTAAACTTACCGTAAATGGCAAGCAGATTAATATTACGACTGGTGAAGAGATTTCCGATACGGAAGAACCCGGCGCTACTGACGACACAAAGATACCGGCAGATGCCGTGCTTAAGACAATAAGTTTAGACAGTAAAAAAATTAAGGTAGAGGCAGCCAATGTTGTATATGCAAAGAAGCAGCCGTATGCGATAACTGTAACATATACCTATGAAAAGCAGGTTAATGGCGAGACTGTGCCTTATCAGCAGCAGCTTACGGAAGGACTGCACTATACTGTAGAGCCGGGCAGCGTTGATTTGACTTTGGAAGGACCAAAGACAGTAGCCCTTAAAGGTACCAAAAAGAAGACGGATTTAGGCACATTTACAGGCGAAACCACAGCCACATATACGGTATTGCCAAAGAAGAATAACGCTAAGACAGACATCTCAAAACTAAAAACGATTGCGTTTGATAAGAAGGACATTAAGGATTTGTCATATACAGGTAATTATATTATACCTGAGGTACAGGGCGTTGGAGAGCTTGACGAAGCAAATTATAAGATTGTATACAAAAACAACGTAAACGCAGGCAAGGCAAGCGCTACAGTTATCGGACAAAACGATTACTATGGTACAAAGGTGCTTACTTATACGATTAAGCCGACAGATCTTTCAAAGCCGACAGGAGTATTGAAACTTTTCGTATCTGATAATGAGATTTCAAAAAATGGAAAGGTTTACGATGCCGGAGAATTTGATTATAAGGGAAGTCCTGTTACATTAGAGAATCTTATTACATTGAAATATGAAGGTAAGAAGCTCAGACCGCAGGAAGACTACACGATTACTTACAAAGTAAATGTACAGAAGCTTACGGGAACGGCTACCGTTAAGGGCGTCAATAACTTTAAGGGTTCTATTAAGATCGGCTATAAGATGAAAATAGACAAGGACATTATTAAGACGGAAACAGGAGCATTAAAGACTCTGAAAGAATTGGTTCCCGCTGAATTTTCATCAAAGGGCGCAATACTTAAGGAAATAGAGTTGGCGAATGGCGCGACGCTGAATGAGAAAGTGGATTACAAGGTAACATATACCAAGGAAAGCAAACAGGCGCAAGTTGGCAACAAGGAATTGACGTTAGAGATAGCAGGCGTAGGCGCATATAAGGATGTCATTCCTAAGAAGACCAAAGTTGCGGTTGAGGTAGTGCAAGGCAAATACTACATCAAGGACGGCACGATTGTAGACACGAAAAAAGCTACAAGTGCGGATAAGCTTGTGAGCGCTGCAAAAATCATGGATGCATCCGGCGCAAAGGTGAAGCCGGCAGACGTTACGCTTGGAACATATACGCTTCCTTTAACAACAATCAAGGTAAGCCCGAGTGGTGAGGCGAACGCAGCGAATTATAAGGAAACAACGCTTTCATGCCGCGTTGCGACAAAGTTGAGCAGCGTGAAGCTTCTGAAGGGTCAGGAGATCAAGCCTCAGCCCTTCGATGGCGTAAATTCTGTAACGCTTACAGAGCAGCGTATAGCAAATTATCTTAAGGGTAGCGGCATAAATAAAGACGACATACGCATTGTCTCATACAAGAACAACAATAAGCTTGGTAGCGCGACGGTAACAATTGAGGGAACAGAAAGTGGACAATATTACGGCACAAGAAATCTTAAGTTTAAAATTGTATTAAACGCTGACTTGGATGATGGAGAAGAGAAGCCGGGAACGGACGAGTCAAAGGATTCAGATGAAAGTTCTGACGTATCGGGATCAGATGAAGGTATAACAGATCCAGATGACCCGATTGTCACGGATCGAAAAAAGATTATTGATGTTTGGGATTTCGGTGCAAAGCAGGAGTCTGATGCAACGAAATACAAGAATCATATAACGGCGGCTGGCTGGAATGATTGCGCAAATTTGGGAGATGATGGTAAGTTTACGGCTGCTGGTGAGGCTGTTTTTGGCGACCTGACACTGAATTACTTGAAAGATGACAGAATATATTCCTCTACAAGCAGTAAAACAGCCGGAAGTCCGTCAGGAGTTGCAGCGTTTGCATATAGTGACGGTTATACGGCAGCCGGTGATTTTTATTGTAATGGTACAGGCGGTGATGGCAGAAGAAACTGCACCATTACAAATGTGTTACCGGGTGACAGAATCGATGCTTATGTAGGTACGAACAATACAACAGCGACAGATTTCCACTTTGATTACCTTGGAAAGCAAGGAACACAAAAGGATACAGGAAGCATTGGTACGACAAACAAAAAACTTTCCTTTGTTGCTAAATATGCAGGAACTTATAAAATATGGGCGGACGCATCAGGCGGAAAACCGATATACAACCGTGTAAAGAGAGTTCCCGCAGTAGATGTAAGCGGTACAATCAATCTAGGACCGCTCACATCATTGGAAGGTGCTACACTAAAGTTTGTCAATGAAACAACAAAAGCGGAAACGACAGCAGTTCTTGACGGAACAAGCTTTACGGTATCGCTTGCAGCAGGATATACCTATAATGCAGCGCTTACAGGAAAAGTGGGCTATGGACCGACCAACACAAGCAAACAGATCACATTAACGGATGCGGATGCGCTGAACGGAAAGAGCGGTATATCAATCGAAATTGAGGAAAAAGAACTATATGCTTACTCCGGTACGATCAAGGGCTTTGCAACGGATTATGCTAGAAAAGCAAATCTGAAGGTGATCATGAAGACCGCTCCTGATGTGTTGAATGATAATGTTGAGCTTACAATTACAGGACTTGACAGTGAAGCTCCACAATTTACGGGAACCTTGGAGCCTGACGTAGAATACACAATCACACTTGAGGGTGTAAATGATTATCAGGTAAAAGGCAACGCGACAGTAAATCAGAATAAGGCATATACGGCAGATATTGAAGTAGAATTAAGACCTACGTATGAAGCAAAGGGTAACTTTGTGGATTTGGATGGAAAAGCGGTTACGGGCGTTACGGCGCTTACATTCAAGAATGTTGATGATGAGTACGAGTACACTGCTACCATCGCTGAAGACAAAAAATCTTATACGGCTAATCTTAGAGACGGTATTTACAGCGCAGAAGCTACGATTGAGGGTTATCAGACAACAGAACACGTTATCGTGGAAGGAAAAGCGGCCAGCAAAGATATCCTCTTTGTATCGACAGTAGCAGAAAAAGATTTGGCAAGAAAAGCAGACATTTATGTAGGATATTCCGATAAGGGTGAAGCAAATTACGAAACAGTAAACAAGGCTGTTAATGCGGCAAGACGCATGAAACCGGCAAAAGAGGAAGATCGTATTACGATCCATATTGCTCCCGGCGTATACAGAGAGCAGATTATCGTAGATGTTCCTTATGTATCCTTTGTAAATGATACGCCTGACAAGGAAGTAAAACTGACATGGTATCAAGGTATCGGATATCAGTATTATAGCTGCGTTACCGGATGGTATGATGCACAGAATGCACATGACCAGTATAAGAAGGGTGAACCGAAAAACTGGGGTGCAGCAGTACAGATTAAATCGACAGGTTTCTTAGCTGAAAATATTGTATTTGAGCATTCATTGAACAGATACATAACAGATGAAGAGCTTGCAGACGGCGTAGAACCTACAGCTACAAGTGGAAAACCTGTAAGAGATTATACGTTGGATGTAAAGAGCAAAGCTGCGACAGAGCGTGGATGCGCAATGTTTATTGATAGCGGCGGAAATAACGCAGAGTTCTACAGATGTAAATTCTACAGCAGTCAGGATACGGTTGGTACTGGTAAGGCAGGAGCACATGCGTACTTCAAAGAGTGCTTCTTGGAAGGTAATACAGATTATATCTGCTATGACGGTGACACGATATTTGATAACTGTGTGCTGAACTTCTACGGTTACAGTGATACGGCGTCGGGCGGTTATATTACGGCAGCGCAGGATACGGCAGCAAATGGCTATCTCTTCTGGAATTGTACCGTAACAGGTAATCCAAATATGAAGGTAGCAGCAGGAGATTTCGGAAGACCTTGGGGACAGGGAGCAAAAGTAGCCTTTGTAAATACAAAGCTTGAGAGAGTGGACATTATTACGGATAGAGGCTGGACTGATATGTCAAGCGCTACAGCTGCAAAGGCAAACTTTATGGAGTATAACACAACTTCTCTGGACGGCAAGACGGTAAATACCAGCAAGAGAGTTGCGAATACTGTTAAAACAACAAATCCTGTTCCGAATGTAGCTGCATTTAAGAAATATTTTGGCAGCAATTGGACACCGAAGCATTATGTGGCGGAAGCTTCGACAGTTGCGTTTGCAGCTGGAAATGGCCCTGAAATAACAAGTAATAGTGACACGAATCATCCGTTACCCGGAAATACCTTGACAGTGAAATACTCACTGGGAACGGCAAATGATGCAAACGATGCTTCTGTAATCAAATGGTATCGTGTGAAGAATGGAACAGAAACACTTGTAAAAGCTTCAACAGCGCAGGCAGGTAAAACTTATAAAATACAGAAAACAGATGTAGGATATCTGATTAAAGTAGAAGTAACACCTACCGTAGCAAGCGGAACTGCAGGAACAAAGGCTTCTTTCCAGCTGGAGAATGCGGTTTCTGAAGGCTGGGAGGAGCCGGGACAGTCGGACGCAGTACTTGGCGATGGCATCAACATTTTCCTCGCAGGCGATTCGACCGTTAAGGATTATTCCGCAAAGGGAATGTATAACAGTGGAAAAGCACAGGACTTAGGTTCATGGGGTGAGTTCATTCAGGAATATTTTAACAGCGAAAAAGTAACGATCGTGAACTATGCACAGGGCGGAAGAAGTACGAGAAACTTCATAAATGAAGGAAAACTTGACAATATCAAAGAAAATATTGGCGAAGGTGACTACTTATTTATCCAGTTTGGTCATAATGACTGTGCAGCAAACTATCCGGACAGATTTGTGCCGATAGGAAAACCGGATGCGAGTGGAACTTATCCAACAACTGCGGGAACTAAGAATGCAAAGGGAGAATATGAATATAATTGTGGCGGTACCTTCAAGTGGTTCTTAAAGCAGTACATTAAGGTAGCAAAAGATGCAGGAGCAACGCCTGTATTAGTAACACCCGTAGCAAGAATGTACTATGAGAACGGTAAGATTAAAACACATCACGACTGTAAAGTAGATTCTTCAACTCCTGCAAACACATATGCTTCAAGCAATGATGCATATGTAACGGCTTACAAACAGGTTGCAGAGGAAGAGGGTGTCCTTCTACTCGATGCGTTTGCGATTACAAAAAAGATGTATGAGGATGCTTATACGGCAGCGGGTAAAGATACTTACGGTAAGCAGGTGATGGGCAAGGATGATTCTACACATTGCAATAAACTTGGCGGATTTATCGAAGCAGGACTCCTTGTAGAAGGAATCAAGGAGTTGAAAGGCAGCGATGGCAAGAGCCTTGATATTGTTGCAGGAATTAAAAAACCGACACAGGTTCTCGGTAAGCAGGTAGACGGAACAACGGTATTTACCATAAATGCCGGAAGCAAGCTTACAGCATATGACTTCATGGCAGATCCGATTTATTCGAAAGAAACGGAATACTGGACCAAGATTGGCCAAGAGCTTATCGACAGTGCTGTTGCGGAATAATTAATTAACGCTTCAAATTTACTCATATTTCCATATAGAAACCGCCCGTGGCTATTATGGTCACGGGGCGGTTTTTATAGACTTTACGCCTTTTATGGAAGTTTTTCCTGTGCTTCTTCGCGGCTGAGTTTGTATTCTGTCATAAGTGCATTTATAATTTGCTTATTGGTGGCATTGATAATGTGCATGGAATTGATCAGAGATTTCATACCCTTTTCTTTACCTTACTCAATACCGTGCATCTTACCTTGCTCAAAATATTGTGCACGAGCACGTTTAGTGTAAAATAGATAAAAATAAAGGGGAAATTTTGGTAAATATATATTTAAAAAAAGGTTGATATTATTATAAAATTTTGATAACATATACATACGGTAATATTACTGACATAAAAATGTTTTGATTTGCACGAGCACGTTTCCGATATCGTTGATATGTATAATGTGCATCACTAGCGTCTTTGTTTTATTAAGGTTTTCAAATTTACTCATATTACATAAAAACCGCCCCGTGTCCTTTATGGTCACAGGGCGGTTTTATTTTTCATAAATTTTTTTACGCATTTTTAATTTAATTCATAGCGGAAAAGAAAACAATTATAACAGTGGATTTTTAAATTACGTGCACGTACACGATTTATATATTATAGATAAAAACAAATAAAATTTTTGTGAATAATTGAATTGAAAACACATTGTAAATAGCGAAAAGGTTTGGTATGATATATGTACAATAGTATCATTGGCTTTATAAAAGCCTTGATTTGTGCGAGCACGGACGAAATGTGCTAGGCGTGTACATTATAGGAATAGGAGGAAGAAATATGAGCAGATTCAAAAACAGACTTGTAAAGCGCGTGATGGCTGTGATCTTATCGGGTGCTATGGTAATGTCAAACATGACAGCGTTTGCAAGCGAAGCCCCAAAAGATACCGGGGGGTACTCTAGCGAGATGGAGGATGTCGGCAGACAAGAGGATGCAGACATGGAAACCGCAGAGAAAGAGGATGCGGTGGATAACAAATCAACCAATGTATCATCGAAGGAAGAAACGACATCAAAGGACGAAGACAACGTTTCTTCGGACAAAAAAGACGACAACGGGAACGCGGAAGATACTGCAAAAGAAAACGTCGTAGCACGCAAGGCTGACACAAAAGACGACAATGAGGACATGGAAATTGCGGAAGAAGATGACAATGACGAAGAGGTCAAAGCTGGAGTTACGGGAGAGTGGAATTTTAAGTCAGGAAGCAAATATTTTACTACGGGTAACATTGTAGATATTACAGAAGGCCAGACCGGTGAGGTAGATGGACTTAAGATTGATAATACAGAGACTGTTAATGGAAGTAGAGGTAAGTTTACTACAGCTGGAAGAACGGACTGGATACAGGCAAATACAGGTACGAAGATTACAATACCTGTAGAGGGAGCCAGCAAAATAACGACAACATGGAGTAACGCAGAAACTTATACAATAGACGGCTATGAAGGCACAAAAACAGATATCTGTAAAGGTGAAAACAATGAGGCAGTCATCGTCATAACAAGCGGCGGTTATCTTGGCAGTATTAAGGTAGAGGCGCTTGATATGGTAAAAATATCTGGCGACGTAACCTTACCAAGTGGTGCACCAAGCGGCATCAAAGTGATTTTCACCGAAAAAACCGACCGTGCATCAAAATTTACTGTTGAGGCTGACATAACTGACGGCAAATATGAAACCGAGTTGTGCTGCACCGGAGAACAATACGAAATTTCCTTAAGCAGCAACAAATATAGTATTACAGATCCCACAAATACCGTAATTAATGTTGCGAAAAATGAGAATGGAATATCTCAATCTATTACGGCAACTGCGTTAGATACAGCAGAGACGGTTGGAACAGTTACATTTCCGGCAGGGGTAGATAAACCGTCTGATTTAAAGCTGACCTTTACGGAAGATGGCGGGACACATATTGTTAAAGATGTTGCAGTTACAACTACGGAAGGGGAGAACAGCTATACAGCTGAATTGCAAGCAGAAAAACATATATTGTAACAGCAGAAGGAACAGGAATAAATGACTATGAGCTTATTTCAGATAGGATAACAACATCATCACC
>JAIEDW010000290.1 GCA_029067805.1 Lachnospiraceae bacterium | reverse complement strand
TGCAAGCGGGGAATGTCGCTTAATCCGGCGGCGCCGTTGTGGATTGCCTTTATTGTATGCTTTTTCATTGAGCGATATCTGCGGGGGCGTATGCCGAAATATATGAAAATTCTGCTTGCAGTGGTTGTGTTGATTACAGTTGGAATTTATCTATATAGAATGGTACGTTTTTTCCCAGGCAATCCGCCTCTTGTGTTTTACAGAAACAATCTGATTTCCCGCATGCTGCGCATGATAAAAAGATGAGTGAAAAGATACCGCAATTTGTCAAAAGCAAAATGTCAATATTTGTTGCAAAATAGTGTTGTTGTGTGTTATGATAAGGCATAAGCGCGAATTGGACGCTTTACGGAGGGAGAAAGGAGTAAAGAAACGAAAATGGACAACAACAATTTGTATGGTCAGGGAGAGCCAAATATAGACCAGAACCAAAACCAGAATCAGCAGCAACAGCAGCAGCCTGCTTATAGTCAGGGCTATCAGCAGACCAATTATAATCAGGAACAGCAGTCGGCATATACGCAGGGGCAGCAACAGTCAGTCTATACGCAGAGTTATCAGCAGCCAAGCTATAATCAGAATTATCAGCAGCCGTATAATCAGAATTATCAGCAGTCGTATCAGGGGGACAGTGATCTTGAGGAGCCTGTAACGTTTGGTGACTGGATGTTAACCATGATTGTAATGATGATACCATGTGTAAATCTGATTATGATGTTTGTGTGGGCGTTTGGCAGTGGTACGAAAAAGAGTAAGGCGAATTATTTCAAGGCGATGCTTGTATGGATGCTGATATGGTTCGTTCTTTCAATGGTTATGATGATAGGACTTGGCGCAACGATTGCATCAATGTCAAATTATTATTAAGAAGAATAAAAAATACTACACTTCAATTGTTTAAGAAGTGTAGTATTTTTTTCAATAAGGCGACTCGCAAAGCGTGTCGACGTTTGATTTATGCTCCAATCCACCTGCCGCTTGCGCCACAGGGAAGAACAAGTCCGTTTGAAGATACGGGAAGTCCGATTTCATCCGATTCCACATATCCGCCGAATTTGGACACAAGCGCGGTATTGATCATGTAACTTAAAACGGCGGGCTGTAAGCCTGTGGTGTATGAGTTTACAAGGAAAAACAGCGGATGATCGCTCAAAATTTGCGTGGTAAGTTCGATAAAAGGAAAAATCGATTCCTCAATCTTCCAAATCTCGCCCTTTGGTCCTCTGCCGTATGATGGTGGATCCATGATAATTGCATCATAGGTATTGCCACGGCGAATTTCGCGCTCCACAAACTTCACGCAGTCATCGACCAGCCAGCGGACGGGCGCATCGCCAAGTCCCGATGCAGTGGCATTTTCTTTTGCCCAACTTACCATTCCTTTTGAGGCATCTACATGGGTTACTTGTGCACCGGCAGCAGCAGCGCTCAAAGTTGCACCGCCTGTATATGCAAAAAGATTAAGCACTTTGATACTGCGTCCGGGATTCTTTTTCAATGCTTCTATTATAATAGAAGAAAACCAATCCCAATTCACTGCTTGCTCCGGAAAAAGGCCTGTGTGCTTGAAACTGAACGGCTTTAGGTGAAAGGTCAGGGGGTTTTCCTGTTTTCCTTGATAGTGAATGCTCCATTCCTCCGGCAGATGAAAAAACTCCCATTCGCCGCCGCCTTTAGAGCTTCTATGATAATGACCGTTTGGTTTTTTCCAACCCTTTGTGTCTTTGGGGGTGTTCCAAATTACCTGAGGGTCGGGGCGCACGAGAATATATTGTCCCCAGCGTTCCAATTTTTCCCCCGAGGAGGTGTCCAGCACTTCGTAATCCTTCCAATGATCTGCAATCCACATAATAATAGAATCCTTTACGGTTACTAAAACGGAATGAATAGTAACCCCTTTCTATAAATAATGGTGTGTTTACTGTTTATCAAGGGTAGACAAACAGTAACTGTTACCAGTATACTATATAAGAACACCATTTTACAACGGATAAGATCGTATACGAAAAAATTGTATTCAAAAAAAAACAATAAAAATACCAAAAAGTGCTTGCAAATGAGAAAATGCTGCGATATACTACTAATTGCTGTGGCATGATAGCGATGAAGCGTGAGGTTGCTGCTGATATAAAAACGATAATATACAGCAGGTTTTCCGTGGAGCGAATGTCAAGTTAGGAAACTGGCGACAAGTCACTGTACAGAGTAATAGCGATGTGAGGATTGCAGCAGAGAGGAGCCTATGCGCTCGGCGAAAAAAGCATGACACACACGGGAGAGTGTACAGTCACCGCTTGTCGTACTTATTTATAAAAAGTGCGAAAAGGA